>CAZBFS010000365.1:0-1504 GCA_964491215.1 uncultured Proteiniphilum sp. | reverse complement strand
AATGTACAGCGCGATCAGTACTTTTACCAGCATACAGGCCACCCCCGCTCTATAAATCGGGTAGGAGGCTGCTCATTAATTGAGCAGCCGTCCTCCCACACCACCGTACGTACCGTTCGGTATACGGCGGTTCCAAAGTTTACACATTACCTTGCAGAATAACACTCCATCAAGCTTAGGTATCCTCTACGTTTAAACCTTACATTGGACAGAGCTATTCGCAGGATTGGGCTATGGGCAGTGCGCCAGTAGCCCTTTCTTGTGTTTGCCCACATCCAGGCCTGTTCTTCTTCAATTCCCAAGCCCTTAAGGTTCTGAAAACGTGTCCGGTTCCTTTTCCACCTTTTCCAGGTGACCATCCGTATCCGGCTCCTGATCCATTTGTCCAGATCCCGTATCAGATTCTTGGCGTCCGCCATTTTGAAGTAGTCCATCCAGCCTTGTATCTTCTGATTCAGCTGGATTTTCCTTGACTCAATTCCCATCCCATTGCTGCGCCCGGTAATTACTCGAATATCATCCTTGAACTTCCGGATGCTCTTGGGATGTATCCTGAATCTTCCTTCACCCCTGTTTATGTAGAAGCCGTATCCCAGGTATTTGATTTTGCTCACATATTCCACCTGGGTTTTCTCTCGGTTTACCCTTAGGAAAAGCTTCTCCTCAATGTACGGCAGGATGTGGTCCAATGTGCGCCCTGCCGCTTTCTTGCTTTTGCAGAATATCAGCAAGTCGTCGGCATATCGCACAAATATGTGGCCACGCTTTCCCAGCTCATGGTCCAGTTCATTCAGCATGATATTGCCAAGCAATGGACTTAAGGGGCCGCCCTGAGGCACGCCTTCCGGGCTGTCTTCAAATATCCCATCACTCATGACCCCTGATTTGAGGAATCTATGAATGAGAGAAATCACCCGCCCGTCTTTTATCGTTTCCGATAAAATCTGGATGAGCTTGCTTTGGTTGACCGTATCAAAGTACTTCTCCAGATCCATGTCCACCACATACCTGTAACCCTTTGTGATGTTGACCTGGCACCTTCTCAACGCGTCGTGGGTACTCCGTTTCGGCCTAAATCCGAAACTGCTGTTTGAAAACTGCTTCTCATAAATTGGGGTCAAGGTCTGGCAGATAGCCTGCTGGATGAATCTGTCCACCACAGTCGGTATCCCCAGCTTTCTTACTTTTCCGTTCTCCTTGGGTATTTCCACCCTTCGAACGGGTTTTGGACGGTATTTCCCGCCCCGGAGAGACTGCAGCAATACTTTCTGGTTCTCTCTCAGGTAGGGTAGAAGTTCGTCTACCTGCATCCCGTCGATTCCACCTGCGCCTTTGTTTCTCTTCACCTGCCTGTAGGCCCGGTTAAGATTATCTCCGGCTAGAATTTGCTCTAGCAGCCCTTCCGTCTGCTCGGTTGTGTCGGTGGTGTCGGTTTCAGCCATCTTGGGCGGCTCGCACACTCCTGCATACTCTCTCTGTTCCGCAGATACCCTTTGCAGGTAGT
>CAZBFS010000364.1:0-1518 GCA_964491215.1 uncultured Proteiniphilum sp. | reverse complement strand
CAAGTACGCGCTGCCATCGTTCAAAGAGAGTTAGACCCGCGAGAGCTCGCGACTCGGAGATTGTTCGGTGCCGGGGGTCGAGCCACCGGTGGATCTCCGCGAGGAGTATGAGGCTCTCTCTGTTGTCGGCGTCGTCGACGATCTCCTGGTAGGGAGAGGTGAGGGTGAACAAGGCACTAAAACACTCATAGAATTCTAGGAATCGGGGTTCGAGGGGCCCCCGAGGGTTTAGCAGGTAAACTCGGAGGTTGGTGCCCTGCCGCGCGGTCGCCATGTACGCTCCGTCAATGAGCGTTGCAATTGCAGGCCGTTCGGACCGAGGGAGTGGGAGTGCTTCTGCCATGATCTTCCTTACTTAATGATCGTATACGCTACTGCTCCTCCAATGATGATCATGAGGGCACCAAAGGCGAACACCAGGATCATTGCATACTTCTTGGATATGTCATCCATCTGTTTTCGAACCTTCCGCTCAATGAGAAGGCCGTATTGATGGAGATCCTGCGAAAGGTAAGCGGTCGGAGTGTTTTTGAAGGCAAATGCGTATGAGAAAAAACCGCTACCAGGTATTTCCGTCTCTGCGGTGAGATCTTGTGCAGCGATGATGAGGTTGGTGAGGGCCTCGGCGCTGTGGACGTTGGCTTCCACTGCTGCCGTGGCGGCCATCTCATAAATAGACTCACAGTACCGGGCCAGATCGTCCCGCGCCGTGTTGAGGAGGGCAAGTACCTGGTCATTTGTCAGGAACTGGAGCTGAGGGTACTCATCGCGCACCATGGTTATGCAGGTCTGGATAGCCATGCAGTGCCGACCGTCAAGGGCAAGCGGTGTTGTGGTGCCATAATGGTATATTCGGAGGCCTTTTTGGAGGCGGTCGGGGACAATCTCGCCAGAGAACTTTGGATCCACCTGGATGCCGAACTGTCCCGACGTGTCAAACACCGGATCGCCTTTTTCGTCCTTGGAACCGAGGATCCAGTCGGTCTCACCGCTGCCGTGGACGGTGTAGGCGATGATCGGAAGGTTCTTCTTCCGCGCCTTGGCAAAGGTACGCCATTCGGGGACCCATCTGTGAACCTCTGTGGCCACCAGGGCCAGCCCAATGTACCCGCTGGCCGCCACAAGGCATGTGAGGATTAGAGTTATGTCGTCAAGGAGGATAGCCATTGTTAGGTGCTCCCTCCTCCGAAGATCCGGCTGCTCTTCGTCGGTCGCGATCTTCGATACGCTCTCATATGTTGTCCTATTTTGCAAGATACGCTCTCGTTCCGTGCCGAGGGTTCGGCTGATGATGAACCTGTTGTAGTGTGCTCGAATTAATTCGATCAAGTGTGGGTATTCGGGCAAGTTGATGTCGATTTTGTTGCAGCTGAGCGTGAGGAGGTTAAGAGCGATGTCGAGATCGATCTCTGCGATCTCCGAGTCGCGTTGGTAGGAGAGAAACGCCGTCTGCGAGAAGAAATTACGGATCGTTGACAAAAATGCCCGTTTTGCCGCTGGAGAGAGATGGCTGACGTC
>CAZBFS010000363.1:570-1524 GCA_964491215.1 uncultured Proteiniphilum sp. | reverse complement strand
CATGCATGAAGGTTGCTCGAGATCCAACATGTCTAAATCAAATAGTGCATATTGGTCTGATAAGCTTAGAAAGAACGTTGAAAGAGACAAAGGAACACAACTTGCATTGACAGAGCTAGGATGGAGGGTTATCATTGTATGGGAATGTGAGATCAAGGATTTAGATAAATTGAAAGATAGATTAAAAGGAGTTTTTGATGTCAGAAACTAAACTGACCGTCGGCAGCATGTTCTCAGGAATCGGCGGCATCTGCTTAGGGTTTGAACAAGCTGGATTTAAGCTGGTTTGGGCTAATGAGTATGATGCCAAGGCCTGTATCACTTATAGAGAGAACTTCAAGCATAAGCTCATCGAGGGCGATGTGCACGGGGTGTTAAATCCCGTGGAAGATGCAGGCATAGTGGATGTTATAACATCCGGATTCCCATGCCAGGCATTCTCCGTAGCTGGTTACCGTAAGGGCTTCAATGATCCTCGGGGTAATCTTTTCTTTGAAACCGCTAGATTTATAGACGAGATCAAACCTAAAGCCTTCCTTCTGGAGAACGTTAAGAACCTCGCTCATCATGATCAAGGAAAAACGATAAAAGTGATCGAAGACACTGTCCGGAATGAATTGAATTACTCTTTTATCCCATTTATACTGGACGCTGATGAATATGGGAATATACCTCAGTGTAGAGCCAGGGTGTATATAGTCGGTTTTAGAGGTGAAGGCGGCTATACACACGATCCTGGACGCAGGAAAGGTGAGACAACGGTGTTCGATCACAAAGAGCTTTACAGGTGCTCAAACGAGTTCAAAGTACCTCAGAAGATCGATCTGACTATAAGCCCCTGGGATTTGATAGAAGACGAAAAGAAGCCTGATAAATACTACTACAAGGATAATCACATGTATTTTACACGGCTGAGTGAAGCCATGCATAATCCCAAGAGCATTTATCAATGGA
>CAZBFS010000363.1:0-560 GCA_964491215.1 uncultured Proteiniphilum sp. | reverse complement strand
GGTCATAATGTTCCGATAATCAGGGACAGATATGGTATCCGTAAACTCACACCCAGAGAGTGCTTCAGTTTTCAGGGTTTCCCGAAAAGCTACAGACTGCCTGCAACCAATGATGCGGCCTTGTATAAGCAGGCAGGGAATGCTGTTGTTGTACCGGTGATAAAGAGAATCGCCGAGGAGATAAAACGGGTACTGGAGACGAATCTGAACCCATTATGACATTGCACGAAATATACCAGGTTTTGTTAAGTCAATATGGACATAGAGGTTGGTGGCCAGCGAGGTTGTGCTGAGGATTGCGTCCAGCAGAAAGTTGACGCAGACGACCCAGATGGCGACGTTTGGCGAGAACCAGATGTCGGCATAGCCATAGAGCAGACAGACAAAGAACAGAATGACTGTGTCCCAGATCATGGTGTTGCGGTATCCGATGCGGTCAGTCAAACGTCCGATCAGTGGGCTGCCAAAGATATTTACCGCGGCGCAGGTGCCCAGTAGCAGGGCGATCTGCGAAGTGTTGAGGCCGTAGTTGACGACCATGCGGACGTTGTCCACGCGAT
>CAZBFS010000362.1:0-1535 GCA_964491215.1 uncultured Proteiniphilum sp. | reverse complement strand
GTGCTCTTCTACTCGGCGGTCTTCCCCTTCCTGAAGTATGCCACCGACCTGATGGTGAACAAGTTCGGTGTGAAGGAGGACCTGGCGGGCTTGATCCCGATGCTGCTCCCCTTCGGCAACATACTGCTTACTCCCCTCTTCGGCGGCATCTACGACCGCAAGGGGAAAGGGGCTACCATCATGATCATCGGCGCCGTGTTGCTGATCTTCGTGCATGCACTCTTCTCGGTACCAGGCCTCGACAGTTGGATCTTCGCCATGGTACTGGTGGTGGTGCTTGGCATCGCCTTCTCACTGGTGCCGTCGGCCATGTGGCCCTCCGTACCCAAGATCATCCCTGAGAAACGACTGGGTACCGCCTATTCGCTGATCTTCTGGGTACAGAACTGGGGATTGATGGGGGTACCTCTCCTGATCGGCTGGGTGCTGGAGAAATACTGCATCACAGGTCAGACCGTGCGCGACGGACTCACTGTCAACACCTACGACTACACGCTCCCCATGCTGATCTTCACCAGCTTCGGTATGCTGGCGCTCATCTTTGCCTTCCTGCTGAAAGCTGAAGACAAGAAGAAAGGGTACGGATTGGAATCACCCAACATTCAGTCGTAGGATAGCTGTAAGCTGTAAGCTGTAAGCGATAAGTAGCGAGTGATAAACAAAAAGCATTAAGCTGAGGTCGCTCAACGTGCAACTTTGAACCGGGAACAAAAAAACCCATGGACGACAGCCATGGGTTTTTTTATGTAAGTGGTATCAGCCAGGCGGCATAGATATGGCTGGCAAGTCCCAGTAGTACGAAAACATGAAAAACGGCGTGGACAAACTCATGCTTGGCCATGGCGTAGATCACTGCTCCGGCAATATAGAAGACACCTCCTATCAGCACCCAGTTTACCGTATCCATGGCATCCGCTGCCTGTGCGACCTCAATTAGTGGCTTGAAGGCGATCAGCACGATCAGTCCCATCAGCACGTATGAGATGGTCTTCAGGTGGCTGTTCCGCTTCAGCGGGCGAAAGCTGGTGATGATACCGGTGAGGGCGATCAGCCAGACCAACCCGAAGATGAGCCAGCCCCAGAAAGGTTCATCCCGCAGCAGGATGAGCGTGAAGGGTGAGTAGCTGGCCGCGATCAGCAGGTAGATGGCTGCATGGTCGTAGTGACGCAACCTGGCCTTGCGCAGTGGCTCCTGCACGTAGTGGTAGAGAGTGGAGGCACCCATGCAGCCGATTATCCCCAGCCCGAAGAGGAGATATGCCACCACCGCCCGGTGATTGTCCGCCGCGACGGCTCTTCCGATCAGCAGGATCGATCCCGCGAAACCCATCAACAGACCCAACCCGTGGGTCAGCCAGTTGGCTCTCTCTTCCCTTATGGTATAAAACTTCTCTTCTGACATGCAAAATGATTGATTGTTGCGTAAAGGTACAATATTATCCTGACAAAAAGTCACCCTTTTGCAAATGGCAAAGATTTTGACCATCATCTATAAAATAGCAACAGATTATGAACTTCAACAATTTCACTATAAA
>CAZBFS010000361.1:0-1536 GCA_964491215.1 uncultured Proteiniphilum sp. | reverse complement strand
TTGAGTTGATAGATCCTGAGCAGTAACTGTATAAGTTACCGGATTAGTAAAGTCTTGAGCAGTTCCGGAAGTCGGGCTTACTGTTGCATGTTCTGACACAGCGATGGTCGGTACCAGAGCCTTTACATCGGTATCATAAGGCACGGTTACCGCAACCGTCTTGGCTCCTTCGTCAATTACTCCGGTAGCTGCCGGTTCGGCAAAGCTAAATGCAGTTATAGCTTTTTCGCTGCTGGGGGCTTCAGCTCCACCGGTAATGGTGATGGAACCGTTAACTGGGTCACCTAAAGGTTCCGTAACACCACTGGCACTTGCTATTACGTCAGTAATGGTTATTGGATATGTGCCGTTAATGGCACCCGATTTTACGGTGAATTTGATTCCAACAAGACTAACTTTTTTGCCTGCGTTAGCAGCTGAAATTGGGGTCCCGCCTGATCGTACAAGAACAATATTGGCATAACCGTCGGAATTAAATATACCTACCGCTGTGGGAGGTGTACCTAGACTTAGTCCAGTTGCTGCAACGATTGCATCTGCAATACCATCATCATCGGCATCGTTTTCGTCAATTTGAAATTGATTCTTATCATAGTTTACTCTAAATTGCATTCCTGATAGATTAACACCGTCATTCATAGAAAAATCAATTTGAACGGTACTATTAGGTGTGCCTTGTCCAGATGTAGCACTTACAACTTGGTCTGCGGTTGCAAATGCAGGTACTGGTATAACCAAAGCAAATAAAGATATTGCTATAAATATTGCCAATAATTTCGATGATCTTTTCGATTTACTTATCATACTCATTCAATTCGCCTCCTTTTGTTATTCCGGTCGAATTACTGTTCAACCGGAAATACCGGTTGAGTTCCAGCAATATGTTTTGCAATCAAAACTACGTCATTTATATTGATTAATCCATCCCCGCTTACATCAGCAGCTGTCGCCTGGTTTGCGTTAAATACATGTGTGCCAGCTACATTCTTTGCTACAAGAACAACATCATTTATGTTTATTATTCCGTCATCATTTACATCCCCATAAACCACAACGGCCGGTATATCTTCGTACGTTACCGCCACGGTTGTGTCAGCAGTAATGTTGAAGGTGTACTGTAAGGGGCTACCTTTTAGTTCACCTTTTTTGTCTACTCCACCTACAGTAAAAGTCGCTACCTGTTTCCCTTCTGCCGGGGTAACGGTTATGGTTACCGAGGTGTTCTCAGCAATGGCTCCAGCGGCGGGGTTGGAGGTTAAGCCGTCACCGTTTAAGGCCAGGGTATAGGTTACCGGAGGAGCATCAACCGTAACATCAAACTTCAACACCCAATCATTGGCTGCTGTACCTTGGGGGAAGGTAGTCTGGTCATAACGGTAGGCAGTAATAGTGGTAGTACCAGCTTTATTGGCAGTTACTACGGGGTAATCTTTAATATGGGTCGTTCCATCTCCATAGGCTACGCTGGCTACAGTAGGATCACTGCTTTCCCATTCCACCATAGTCGTAGCTGCTTCTTGTCCCATAATTTTCAGG
>CAZBFS010000360.1:0-1557 GCA_964491215.1 uncultured Proteiniphilum sp. | reverse complement strand
GCGAGATGCCATCTTCTCCCGCCAACGCTACTGGGGTGAGCCGTTCCCCATATACTACAAAGAGGGGATGCCCTACACGTTGCCGGAAGAGCAGCTGCCGCTGGAGCTGCCCGAGGTGGACAAGTTTCTGCCCACCGAGACGGGTGAGCCACCACTGGGAAGGGCCAGAAACTGGCACACTGACGAGGGATATCCACTCGAATTGAACACCATGCCCGGCTTCGCCGGCTCATCGGCCTACTATCTCCGTTACATGGATCCGCACAATGATGAGGCGCTGGTGTCGGAACAGGCCAACAGCTACTGGCGTAATGTCGACCTCTACATAGGAGGAACGGAACATGCCACCGGTCATCTTGTCTACAGCCGTTTTTGGAATAAGTTCCTCTTCGATATCGGGGTGGCCTGCGAGGAGGAGCCTTTCCGCAAGCTGGTCAACCAGGGTATGATACAGGGACGCAGCAACTTCGTATACCGCATCAAGGGCAGCAACCGATTTGTATCGCTGAACCTGAAGGATGAGTATGAGGTGACACCCATCCATGTGGATGTGAACATGGTACACAACGACATTCTCGACCTCGAGGCGTTCCGCAACTGGAACCCGGAATATAAAACCGCCGAGTTCATCCTGGAGGATGGGAAGTATATCTGCGGATGGGCCGTGGAGAAGATGTCGAAATCGATGTTTAACGTGGTGAACCCCGATGACATCGTCGGCCGCTATGGTGCCGACACCCTGCGGCTCTACGAGATGTTCCTCGGGCCGCTGGAGCAGTCCAAGCCGTGGGATACAAACGGCATCGACGGCGTGCACCGCTTCCTGCGTAAGGTGTGGAACCTCTTTTATCAGGAGGAGACTCTTGTCGTCACCGATGAGGAGCCCTCACGTGAGGCACTCAAGGCATTGCACAAGCTGATCAAAAAGGTGACCTCCGACATCGAGCAGTTCTCATTCAACACCTCTGTTTCCGCCTTTATGATCTGTGGCAACGAGCTGACGGCAATGAAGTGCCACAACCGCAGCGTGCTCAGCGACCTGGTGGTCTGCCTAGCCCCCTTCGCACCCCACATTGCTGAGGAACTGTGGCATGCCCTGGGCAATGAGAGCTCAGTCTGTGATGCCGCCTGGCCAGCCTGGAATGAAGAGTATCTGAAAGAGGATTCCTTCCCCTATGCCATCTCCTTCAATGGCAAGTCGCGCTTCGTGATCGAGTTCGCGGCTGATGCCTCCCGTGAGGAGATCGAACAGACAGTGCTGGCGCATCCCGGCTCACAGAAATGGCTGGAAGGGAAAACGCCGAAGAAGGTGATCATTGTTCCCCAAAAGATTGTCAACGTGGTGATCTGATCATCACCCCAATCGTTTGCCACATATCATACCTTAATTGATTCCTTTATGGCCAAAGAGATTCGTTATCTCAAATCGTTCTACTGGAAGGACTACCTGGTGATCACGGTGGGGCTGATGCTCTTCGCCATCGGATTCACCGGTTTCATCATGCCCAACGAGATCGTGGTGGGAGGTCTCGGCGGCGTGGGGCTGCTCTTCAAGTA
>CAZBFS010000359.1:0-1569 GCA_964491215.1 uncultured Proteiniphilum sp. | reverse complement strand
GGTTTACGAGTACGGCGCAAAGGGAAGCTTTTTACCAGCTTAGAGCCGCGAGGGCGCAGGCAAGGGCGACGATAGAGGGTGGGAGCAGTAATGTAAAAACTTATCAAACTTATACAAAAACAAACCCAGTTACAGGTGAAGTGTACTCCGGAAGAACAAGTGGCACAGGTACTCCACTTGAGAACATCGCAACCCGTGATGCAAGTCATCATATGAATCAAAAGGGTTTTGGTCCGGCCGTATTAGACTCATCATCAAGTAACGCAGCAGCAATAAGAGGGCGTGAACAGATGCTTATTGAGGCTAATGGTGGTGCAAAATCAATTGGTGGAACATCTGGGAATGCTATAAATGGAATAGGACCCAAAAACCCTAAAGGAAGTTATTATATTCAGGAAGCCATAAAGGAGTTTATGAAATGAAAAAACGAAGATTGAAATTGGGGGATATATATAAAATCCCATTATCAAATGGTCGCTTTGCATATGGTCGTTTATTCAAGGAGTTCACGCTTGCAGTTTATAAAGATACTTTTGATGACGACTCTACTTTGCCTTCGAATGAAGAGTATATGTTTTATGTAGGTGTATATAAGGATTTACTGCAAGATGGAGAATGGGAAGTTATTGAAAACAGGCCATTTTTAACTGACGATGAGTCCTGGGGACCAACTCTTTGCATTATTGACAAAATATCTGGTAAATACTCTAAGTATTTTAAAGGACAAATAATACCCTCCACAAAAGATGAATGTGAAGGACTCGAACAAGTTGCAGCTTGGGATAGACAGCATGTGGTAGATCGAATAATGGGTGAAACCAAATGGAATGTTTAGAGGTTGCCCCAAAGAGTGTTATGATCATCTAAGTAGATCTAGTTAAGCACCACAAACAGCACCTCCAAATTGGCTAAAAACATTAGTTTCGTGCAACTTACAGCACCCTGCACAGCACAAAACCCGTTTTACAGCACCTAAAGAAAAGGTTTTAAACCGCGAGCATTGCCAGCGGATGTTAAAGCAAGGGGCGGTTCACAGCACCTTGCTTTATCCCGCACCGAAATAATATTCAGAGCAGGCAGTGGTTTTGATCTTAAAAAGCGAAACGGAACGCTCGCTAAATTTGCCCCAAACAGGCGTTTCTCACCTCCAGTGGTATCTTTACTCCACTTGGGATGAGAAAACGCCACACAGGGCGAACGTGTGCATCACGTGGGCAAGCAAACACCTAAACTAGTAACGGCAATACTTTAGTCGGCATAGGTTTGAATGGCTGCTCACAAAATAATCGGTCACAAAGCCTCAAATTCGGCTTTGATTACCCTTAGTGGCATCCTTGCCCGACTTAGGACCAGAAAATGCGACACAGGGCGAACGTGAGGCACACAAGGGCAAGATTATCACTTACCCCAGTGATGCCAATGGTTTAGGGTTGAAACAGTATTACTTCTCAGCTAAAAGTTCTGCATTCGATCAGCTGGACTAAATCGTCGTTTCCGCTACCCCTCGGTTCATGGGGTGAATTGTAAAATGAAGTGACGCGAAAATAAAAAAGATGTCCCACGTGGACA
>CAZBFS010000358.1:0-1576 GCA_964491215.1 uncultured Proteiniphilum sp. | reverse complement strand
AAGATCCGCTTCGAGAACTTCACCGAGAACATGACCTACAAGGTGGAATCGGATGAGCAGACCGGTCTGAAAGAGAAGGTGATCATCGAATCACGTGACAAGACCCGTGCTCCTTCGGCCCATATTGTGAATGAAAAAGACGACATCCTCCGCAGCTATACCCTGCCCCTCAGCTCTCATATCGTGAAGAACGAGAATGATGAGATCAAGGCAGGTGATGTGCTGGTGAAGATCCCCCGTGCCGTGGGCAAGGCGGGTGACATCACCGGTGGTCTGCCGCGCGTCACCGAGCTGTTCGAAGCACGTAACCCCTCCAACCCGGCGGTGGTTTCCGAGATCGACGGCGAGGTATCTTTCGGCAAGATCAAACGAGGCAACCAGGAGATCACCATTACCTCCAAGACCGGAGAATTAAAGAAGTACATGGTACCACTCTCCAAACAGATCCTGGTGCAGGAGAACGACTATATCCGTGCCGGCATGCCACTCTCCGACGGGGCTACCACCCCGGCCGATATCCTCGCGATCATGGGGCCGACAGCCGTACAGGAGTATATCGTGAACGAGGTACAGGATGTATACCGCCTGCAGGGCGTTAAGATCAACGACAAGCACTTTGAGGTGATTGTACGTCAGATGATGCGCAAGGTTGAGGTGGTTGATCCGGGAGATACCCGCTTCCTCGAGCAACAGCTGGTTGACAAGCACGAGATGATGGAAGAGAACGACCGCATCTGGGGCAAGAAGGTGATCGTCGAAAACGGTGACTCACAGATCTTCGAACCGGGACAGATCGTCACCGTGCGTAAGCTGCGCGACGAGAACAGCTCGCTGAAACGGCGCGACATGAAAACAGTGGAAGCACGTGATGCCATCCCCGCCACCGCTAACCAGGTGCTCCAGGGAATCACCCGTGCAGCACTGCAAACCACCAGCTTCATGTCAGCCGCCTCGTTCCAGGAAACCACCAAGGTGCTGAACGATGCTGCCATCAACGGCAAGACCGACACACTCGAAGGACTTAAGGAGAACGTGATCGTGGGTCACCTCATTCCTGCCGGTACCGGACAGCGTGAGTTCGAAAAGCTGATAGTTTATTCGCGAGAAGACTTCGAGAAGATAAATGCCAGCAAGCGCACCAACCTGTTTCAGGAAACCACAGTAGAAGAATAATAGCTTTAAATAACTTTTTTAAAACCCGTGTCGGAATTCCGACACGGGTTTTTTTGTTCTATGCTCGTTTCATGCGTCCAGAAACTTGCATTTTCGTTTTGTATGATAAAACAATGTGCTACTTTAGTTATTCATGATAAAACAAAGTGCTACTTTAGATATTCATAATAAATGCATATCTTTGTAAGATTAAATGCAAAAATTCACGAAAAAAGAATGATATGTTATCACGCAAAATAGTTCTTCAGGATGCTGAAAGAGACAGCATTTTCCTTTGGGGTGCACGGCAAACAGGGAAAAGCACGTTGCTCAAAATGCAATTTCACGACAAGCACTATATCGACTTGTTGAAATCGGATGAATTCGAGCGATACAACCGTCGTCCGGCACTGTTACGCGAAGA
>CAZBFS010000357.1:0-1579 GCA_964491215.1 uncultured Proteiniphilum sp. | reverse complement strand
CTAATGCAGAATTGATCAAAGTTATTCAGATGCCAGAAATAGCTTTTTTCTTTAAAGCCTGAGGAAATTTTATCATGTAGATACGCATCCATTTCATTGGCAAAAATAGAGGCAAACCTTGTTTTTCCCATGGCCTATTCCCCATAAAAACTGGCTTTCGTACTTGGTATGGGAAGCGCACACTGTTTTAAGCGATCGAAATCCACAGAAAGATATGGTTTCGTTGATTCTGTGCTCTGGTGTCCCAGAACAGTGCTGATGATGGGTAGGGAGACATTCTTTTTCAACAAATTGGTAGCCAAGCTGTGTCTCAATGAGTGGGAACCGTGCTTCTTTTGCTTCCAGTAGCGGATGTTAGCCCGTTGCATATACTTGGCGACAATGGAATGCACGGTCGGTGGGCTCAACCCTTTCCCCCATCTGGCTGTTTCGCAAGAGACGATGATTTCCGGTACATCAGTTTCCGGTCTGCCATGTTTAAGATAATCAATAATGGCGTTTCCAACAGATGAAAGGAGCGGATATACGGCTAAACTGCCAGTCTTTTGCTGACGTAAAGAAATTGTATTTCCGTCCCAGTCTATCTGTTCAAACCGAAAATTTACGATATCGGAGCTTCTCCAGCCATATCCGGATGCGAGCAGAAGGACGACATAATCTCTTTTTCCTATTGCAGATGCCCGATCAACTGCCTCAAGAATCCGGCGGATTTCCTCCTCCTGATAGGTCGTCGGAATCTTGCGTTGTTTTTTGTATGAATCCGGCAAGATATGGATAGAGCTGTCCAGGCTGGTCATGCCGGCATCGTAAGCATAGCGCAGAAAGAGTCTGAGCGTCGAATTACAGTTGTGTTTAGAGGCCAACGAATAGTTCTGGTGGGAATAGAAGCCAGATACTCTGTCCGCACTTATATCGTTTATTGAGATGTTCTGTGATTCCAGGTAGTTATTAAAGGCATAAAGATAATGGCGTTTGTTTGAAACCGTGCTCTCCGCTAGACAAACTGTTTCCCGCAGATGACTAAGGTATGTTTCTATGAATTGACCTGACTCGCCCGAAAATGTACGCAGAAACGAAGGAGTCCTGAATTCAAAATCACCTTGTTTCTGATAAGAGATAAGCATGCGTATGGCTCGAAGTTGCAACTGGTCTTTTTTTTGTATCCCGGACAAAACCCGAGAACCAAAGGTTTCATCACAGTATTGGAAGCCAATACTTTCGTCTAAAGTATCGTATTCTTTTTCCTCCATCCATTGAATTAGACCTTCCCATGTTTTGCTGATGATTCTGTGGCGGTAAAAGGTATACTCACGGCTGGTTAGTTCCTGTTCACAAAGGTTGACAAGTTTCCTGATCGTTTTTTCCATAAATCAAGCCCCCTCAAGTGTATTGATTTATGGATACCATGAACAGTACGTTATGTAAAGATATTGAATTAGGGGTCAAGGACTTTTCATGGATTTCAGCCTTTTCTTTACATAACGGAAGTCTTTACATAACCTTTTTTATGTCTATCTTTACGTAAAAAAGGTAAAATTGAGCGCCTGTTCGCCACCATCCAAAACAGCTTTCTGCCTGA
>CAZBFS010000356.1:0-1590 GCA_964491215.1 uncultured Proteiniphilum sp. | reverse complement strand
CCCGGTGATCTTCTTCGAGAGCCAGCGCATCTACGATATCGGTGAACAGTTCCATGAAGGAGGTGTGCCCGAAGGATATTACGAGATCCCGCTGGGTGAACCGGATGTGAAGAAGGAGGGGAGTGATGTCACCTTCCTGACCGTGGGACATACCCTCTATCCTGCACTGAAAGCAGCTAAAGAACTCGAAGAGAAGTACGGCATGAGTGCCGAGGTGATCGATGCCCGTTCACTGGTTCCCTTCAACTATGAGAAGGTGATCGCTTCGGTGAAGAAGACCGGTAAGATCATCGTAGCCGGCGATGCAACCGCACGCGGCTCCTTCCTGAACGACCTGGCGACTAACATCGGTCAGCTGGCGTTCGATTGGCTCGATGCACCTGTCTGCGTGCTTGGTTCACGCAACTGGATCACCCCGGCACATGAGCTGGAAGAGGCGTTCTTCCCGCAACCGGGCTGGTTCCTCGATATGATTCATGAGCGGATACAACCCCTCAACGGATATATCCCTGGCGAGAACTTCACCGGTGGCGAGATGATCAAGAGAGCTAAAAAAGGAATATAAAGAGTTATCCAACATGAATAAAATAGCAGGGCATGACATCCCGGATGTCAATGCCCATATGCATACACCTTACTCCTTCAGTGCCTTTCGCGATATTGACGACGCTCTGGACCGCGCAGTGGCAGAGGGAGTGAAGGTGGTTGGCATCAATGATTTTTATACTACCCGGGGTTATGATGAGTGGGCAGATGGTTGTAAGAAAAGGGGATTGTATCCGCTTTTCGGCATCGAGTTCATCAGCCTGAACGAAGCTGATCAGCAAGCCGGATTGCGGGTGAACGACCCGGCCAACCCGGGACGAACCTATCTCAGCGGAAAAGGGCTGGCTTATCCATTCAGATTGAAGGAACCCTATGCCTCACAACTGGCTGCTCTGCACCATGAATCAAACCGGCAGGTGGAGAAGATGTGCGAGAAGTTAAATGACCTTCTGCACATCAAACAGATCGGCTTCCGAATGGAGGTGGAACAAATCAGAAAAGAGCTTACCCGTGGCTCACTCCGTGAACGGCACCTGGCAAGGGCTCTTCGAATGAAGGTTTATGATCATTGCGGTGGCGAAGAATCGCATATCCGTTCATTATTGGACAGACTGTTTGACGGCAAGACATTGCAGTCAGCTATCGATGACCATGCAGGGGTAGAGAACGAGATCCGTGGCAACCTGCTGAAAGCAGGAGGTGCAGCCTTCGTGCCGGAAGAACCTACTGCTTTCCTGCCAATGGAGACCGTCAGCCGGATCATACGTGCTACCGGCGGGATGCCAACTTATCCCTTTCTGGCAGATGACCCCAAGGGTGGGTATACCGACTTTGAAGGTGATCTGGAGAGGGTGGCTAAACAACTTTCAGAACGTGGTTTTCACTCTGTGGAGTTCATTACTACACGCAACGATCTGCAGCGGTTGGAGAAATATGCATCCTATCTGCATGAACATGGGTTTGTAGTGACTTTTGGCAGTGAACACAACTCCCCCATGATGGAGCCTATCAGGCTTCATGCACGTGGTGGGGTACCCCTGACAG
>CAZBFS010000355.1:0-1593 GCA_964491215.1 uncultured Proteiniphilum sp. | reverse complement strand
CCGGGCTATCTTCTCTTCAAGAAGGTTGCAGGGAAGATCAGCGACTACCGTAGCCGTTGTGGTGAAGAGCCGCAGGTGATCTGGCTACAGAACCACGGTATCTTCGTGGCGGCTGACACCACAGAGGAGATCAAACAGATCTATGCAATTATTCTCAAAACGATAGAAGAGAGTTTGATTAACCCTATTCCAGAGGGAGAGATAGCTATCTCACCGGTGGCCACAGAAGTAATTCCCGCACTTAGAATGATGCTCTCACGCAACGGGTTGATAACATTGCGGGTGCGTAACAATGCTTTGATTCACTCTTATAGTGAACAGACATTGCAACAAAAGGAGATTGGCCGCCCTTTTACGCCTGATGCCATTGTCTATTGCAAGTCAAACTATCTCTTCCTGAACGAGGAGACACCTGATCAGCTGCTGCGTGAGGCAGAGAAAGCGATACCCATCTTCGAACAGCAACATGGATATCTGCCAAAAGTGATCCTGATCAAAGGGATAGGACTGGTGGCAGCAGGTGACCATGCCGACCAGTGTGACATCATCCTCGATGTGTTTGAGGATGCCATGAAGGTGGCAGCCTTGTCGCACTCCTTCGGAGGAGCACATCCCATGACAGACCAGCAGATCGACTTCATCGATCACTGGGAGGTTGAGAATTACCGCAGGAAGGTTGCATCAGTAGCCTCCTCCGGAAGGGTGGAAAACAGCACCATCGTGGTGACCGGTGCCGCACAGGGCTTTGGTGAGGGGATCGGCGGCTGCCTGTTGCTGGAAGGTGCCAATATTGTGATTGCCGATCTCAACGAACAGGCAGGCTCAGCTACAGCTGAAAACTTCAACAGTCAGGTGAAAGGTAACCAGGCCTGTTTTGTCAGTACCAATGTAGCGGATATGGCGAGCCTGGAGCGGTTGGTACATGAGACGATATGCCGTTTCGGGGCCATCGACTGTTTCATCAGCAATGCCGGGGTGCTGCGTGCCGGCGGTCTGGAAGAGATGACACCCGAGAATTTCGAGTTTGTCACCAAAATAAACTACAGTGCTTATTTCTACGTGACCAAGGTGGTCAGCAGTGTTATGAAGCTACAGACTGCTTTCGCTCCTGAGACCTATTATGCAGACATCATTCAGATTAACTCAAAGTCCGGACTGGAAGGGAGCAAAGCCAATTTCGCCTATGCCGGCGGTAAGTTCGGCGGCATCGGTCTCACACAGTCCTTTGCACTGGAACTGGCTCCTTTCCGCATCAAGGTGAATGCTGTCTGCCCTGGTAACTTCTACGAGGGGCCGTTGTGGAGCGACCCCGATAACGGGCTGTTCGTGCAGTATCTCAATGCCGGAAAGGTGCCTGGTGCGAAAACCATTGAGGATGTGAAAGCGTTCTATCTCTCGAAGGTGCCGATGCGTAAAGGGTGTACCCCTGCGGATGTCACCAAAGGGGTGCTTTATCTGATGGAGCAGTGTGGTGAGACGGGACAGGCACTCCCCATCACCGGTGGACAGGTGATGCTGAAATAAATAATTAAAAAAAGATATGAAACGAGCATGATAATCATTATCACCCTGGTAAATGATTAAAGCGAGTTC
>CAZBFS010000354.1:0-1610 GCA_964491215.1 uncultured Proteiniphilum sp. | reverse complement strand
CCAGTCGGACACCTATGACAAGGTGACCAGCAACATACAAGAGATCAAAGCCCGCAAGGGGAGGATTATCTCGGTGGTGACCGAAGGGGACCGGGTGGTGAGCGACCTGTCGGACTTCTCGGTGGAGGTGCCGCCAACACTCCCCTGCCTCACCCCCCTGCTGTCAGTGATACCGTTGCAGTTGCTGGCCTACCATATCGCAGTGGTGAAAGAGTGCGACGTGGATCAACCGCGTAACCTCGCCAAATCGGTGACGGTGGAATAAAGAACAAATCATTTATTTATGGATTCAATCTATCTGATTATTGTCATTGTATTGTTAGCATTGGCTACACTCGACCTGATTGTGGGTGTCTCGAACGATGCGGTCAACTTCCTCAACTCCAGCATCGGATCGAAAGTTGCACCCCTCTGGGTGATCCTCACTGTCGCCTCCATCGGGGTGCTTTTTGGGGCGATGTTCTCCAGTGGGATGATGGAGGTAGCCCGCAGCGGCGTCTTCTACCCCGATAAGTTCACCTTCCCAGCCATCATGACACTCTTCTTGGCGGTGATGATCACTGACGTGATCCTGCTCGACCTCTTCAACACCTTCGGACTGCCCACCTCCACCACGGTATCGCTGGTTTTCGAACTGCTGGGTGCCTCGGTAGCTGTGGCACTCTTCACCCTCTGGACCAGCGATACAGGTGGACAGCTGGGTGATTACATCAACAGCGGTAAGGCGCTGGCAATCATCTCCGGTATCTTCATCTCAATCGCCATTGCTTTTGTGGTAGGAACCATCATCATGTATATCTCACGACTGATCTTCTCCTTCAATTATGGCAAGAGGTTTCGCTACCTGGGCGCCATCTGGGGAGGCATCGCACTGACGGCCATCATCTATTTCGCCATCTTCAAGGGTCTGAAGGGTAGCGTGCTGGTGACCCCCGAGATGCTTTACTACCTGGAGAACCATATGGGAAGTGCAATCCTCTACACCTTTGCCGGATCCACCCTGCTGATGGCTCTCCTGCAGCACCTCTTCCGCGTGAACATACTGAAAGTGATTGTACTTTCCGGGACAGCTGCACTGGCAATGGCCTTTGCCGGCAACGACCTGGTCAACTTTATCGGCGTCTTTATGGCCGGATTTGACTCCTACAGGATTGCCGGTGAAGTGGCAGCCAACGGGGGCAACATCGAAACCCTTTACATGGACAGACTTGCCGAACCGGTGGTGGCCAACATCGCCTGGTTGATCGGTGCCGGTGTGATCATGATCCTGGCACTCTGGTTTTCCAAGAAATCACGCTCGGTGACCGAGACAGAGGTGAATCTGGCACGAAAGGGAGAAGGGATTGAACGCTTCTCCTCCTCTCCCCTGTCGCGCTCCATGGTACGGGGCAGCCTTACCATCAACAAGTCGTTCGAGAAGGTCATGCCTGCATCTGTGAAACGATTTATAGACCGGCAGTTTACACCGATGGAGACAGAAAATGGAGCCTCTTTCGACCTGATACGGGCATCGGTGAACCTCACCATGGCAGCACTGCTTATCTCTCTCGGAACCTCACTGAAGCTACCCCTCTCCACCACCTTCGTCACCTTCATGGTGGCCATGGGTA
>CAZBFS010000353.1:0-1612 GCA_964491215.1 uncultured Proteiniphilum sp. | reverse complement strand
AGACCCTGCATCGGAGGCTTAAGTTTCAATCCACGCACCCGCGAGGGGTGCGACATCGGTTCCTTTAACTTAGCTATATCAAGGCTTTGGGTGACTAATTGCGCGATACTGTTCGAATAGTTACATCCTTTATCTCAATTTCGGCTTTCAATACCCTAAAGAGCCAATATAGCAGCTCCGCGAACCTATTGACGATTCACTGACCGCTTCAGGTTCGCGCTAGAAAATCATAATACCCTCAGGATCGTAGCGTCTTTTCCAATTGGCGCCCAACATATAGTAACGCAAACTGTCCTTATCTTTATCCACAATTGATTCCAATTCGTTTTTCAGCTTTACAAACTGTGCCGGTTCCAGCAGGCACTCGAAAACAGAATTTTGGACTCTCTGCCCGTAATCAACGCACTTCTTAGCTACTTGCCTCAGGCGTTTCCGGCCTTCTTTATCCTCGGTATTTACATCATAAGTTATCAAAACCATCATTTTGTTTCACCTCTATTTCACCACAAACCCGGGGTAGGCATCGAGGTCGCCGCGTAAATATCTAGCCAGCAGCAACGCCTGGGTATACGGCAGCAATCCCACCATCACTCTTTCCTCCAGATAAGGATGCATGATTTCTTCCTGCTTGCGTTTTTGCCAAGCATTGAGCAGCGTCCTTCGGGCATCATCCGTAACCAGTATGGCGCCGTTTTCCGTGAGCACAAAATCATCCTTGCCTATTTGCTTGCGATTTATCAAGGAAAGTACCATTCGATCTGCCAAGTAAGGACGCAATTCTTCCATTAAATCCAGTGCTAGACTGGGACGCCCTGGCCGATCACGGTGCAAGAAACCCACAGCCGGATCAAGTCCTACGCTTTCTAATGCCGACCGGCATTCGTGTACCAGCAGCGTATAGAAAAAGGATAGCAAGGCGTTCACATTATCTAACGGGGGGCGTTTATTCCTGGAGTGCATGGAAAAATCGTCCTTTTGCTCTAGAATAAGATGGTCAAGCTCGGCGAAATATCTCTGCGCCGCTTCCCCTTCGATTCCACGGATACCATCCAGGCTCGTGCTGATGAATACTTTACGGGCTGAATTCCCAAGCAAAGCAATACTCCGTTCGATATCTTCGCCGACTCTCTCCGGATGATCGCGCCGCCCTCTTTGCAGCACTGCCCTGCAGTTAAGGATCTTGGCGGAAACAAAGTATCTGGCCAAGTCAGGGCTCTCGTTTTCCTTGTCCGCCAGCCGGTACTGCCGCCGCCTCAGCAAAACGTTGCCGCTCTGGGGGCCTTCAACCCGCGCCAGGAACTTGCCGCGAGGGGTAAAAAAGCTTACCGTTATCCCCCTTTCCGCGCATAGCCCTAACACGGCCGGACTTGCACCAGGATAACAAAAGCATACGACCGCTTCCAAGTTATGCGCCGGTGTTCGGAATACGACTTCTTCATTCCGAATAATAAGGATGTTCTCTCCCTCCCGCGCCAGATAAGATTCCGGCGTAGTCACATACAGTGTATTCAGAAGTTTTCTCAACCGCTCACCTCGTTTTCGCCCTGTGGCAAATTCTCCAGCAGGCCGTGCCAATAACTGCTGGCGCTGGATTTAGACCGCATTTTGGGCA
>CAZBFS010000352.1:0-1616 GCA_964491215.1 uncultured Proteiniphilum sp. | reverse complement strand
CGGTCTTCTCCGGACTTCCACTGGGCGCGGGCTCGCAATTGGTTGACAGTTGAAATGGCCTCGGCAAACTTGTTCTGCCTTACCTGTGCCTCTGCCTTGATGAGATAGGTCTCACCGGTGCGCGCCATAATCACATCGCGGTAACCGTCACCACCCTCAGCACTACGTGTTCCATCCTGGGTCTTATTCAGCCCGACAAATACATTCGATTTGGTGGCATCACCATTGCTGTTGTAATTGGGTAATACATACTCACCTTCCAGATAGAGCGGAAATGCGTTGGGTACCCATTTATTTGTTTCCGGGTTAATGAAGCTGCTACCTCCTGTAATGGGACGTCCAAACTTGCCGTAGGGCTCCCCATCGAAACGGGAGTCATCCTTTTTGTTCAGGATGAAAATAATGCCCTGATCACCCAGTTCAACCGCATGTTCACCAAACGACTGGTTCAAATTGTTATCCCTGATGTTGTTGACTCCGTAAACCGTTTTGAATGATTTCCAGAGACGGGCATCATTCACATTGTCGTAGGTGGAGTAGTTGTACTCCGTGGGACGGCAACGCTGGAAATCCTGACTTCCGATATGTGCACCACGACTGACCCATCCCCCGCTGAATGTATTGAACTGAGGCGAGAAATAGGAGTGAGTTCGGTTGCCGAAGCGGCCTTTGGTCGACGAGTCAGCGTTGTGTTGAGCCGACATCAGAATCTCGGGTAATCCCTCGTTGGGGTTATCAACACCTGTCCAGCGTGCATAAATATCCCAGTAGTCGTTGGCAAGCGGCCGGGCAGCAATCACCTCATCAGCAAGTGAGACACACTTGGTAAGGTCGGTATCAACATAGGATGCATTCCATGCACTGTTTCTTTCAGATGCGCGGAACAAAAGTGCTTTGGCCCAGAAATGAGCAGCCGCATATTTGGTCCAGGTACCTACACCACGCCAGTTGTCAGTGGGCAGCATTTTATATGCATTCTCAAAGTCGGAGATGATCTGCGCCATTGTCTCTTCTTCGCTGGCCCGTTCGAAGTATCGGACTACGCCCTCAACCGGTTCGGTCTGAACCACCACACCTCCATACTGTGCGAAGAGACGGTAGTAATTGTATCCGCGAAGGAAATAGGCTTCACCCATGCATTTGTTGCGAATGTCCTCGTTGTTGATCTTTTCACCTTTTGCGATGATCAGGTTGGCTGATGAGATACCGAAGTACATCTGATTCCACAAGCCATCTACAGGGGGGCAGTTTTTATTTGCCGCACCGGTTTCAACAGTAGCGTTTGAAGCGTTAAGACGATTGTCGTAGGTGTTCCAGGGTTCACTGGTGAGGTCGGCACCGTTGGTGAACTCATCGGTCCCGTAGAGTGTGATGCCATAAGCCCATTCATAGCCAAAATGCCAGCGGATATTTCCGTAGAGGGAGGTTGCTAGTGCTGTGAGTCCCTCTTCTGTTTCAAAATATTGTGTCGTATAGGCCGTGGTATTTTCCTCATAGAGAAAGTCATCACCACAGGACCAAAGACCGACGAATGATACGATGATCGCACCAATCAGTAATTTGTTGTATAGATATTTCATAATCTGTCTTTGTTTGTTAGTGAATAATTAAAATCC
>CAZBFS010000351.1:1210-1623 GCA_964491215.1 uncultured Proteiniphilum sp. | reverse complement strand
CTGCTTTGGAAGAGTGGGGAAGAGGCGCCACAACCCATGGTACAGCATGAGGCAGGTAACACATTGTCCGGTGCCACGCGCATCCAGCTGCCCGATGGCAGCACGGTCACATTGCGTGATGGTGGCTGGCTCAACATGGATGGCTCCTTTGAGGGCGACAGGCGTGAGGTGAGCCTCCAGGGAGAGGCCTATTTTGATGTAGCCCCCAATCCCGATAAGCCATTCGTCATCCACACCGGTAGCGTGAAAACCACCGTGCTGGGCACTGCTTTTTCCATCAAGGCCGATCCTGCAGAGGAGATGATCACCATCACGGTCACCCGTGGCAAGGTGAGGGTGGAAGATGAGCATACCGTGCTGGCCACACTGGAGGCCGACAAGCAACTGGTCTACAATACGAAGACAAACCGTCT
>CAZBFS010000351.1:0-1200 GCA_964491215.1 uncultured Proteiniphilum sp. | reverse complement strand
CACCGAGAAAACAATTGATGCCGGTGTCGAGACAGAGTGGCGGTCACATCACCTGGTATACAGGAACAGCACTTTCGAGCAGATCGTGCAGGAGATCGCGATGCTCTATGAGGTGACGATCCGTTTTGAAGAGGATGCCCTGAGGGAACGACAGATCACTGCTTCTCTGGACGACCGCGATGGCGTGGAGACCATCCTCGATATGTTGTGTACGGCTCAGCGCGCCTATTGGACAGAGGAGGGCGGGTCTTACGTCATCAGATCGCTCGGGGAGTGACAACATGTGCCAAATGGCACCAGAAAAAAGTGAGAATGAACAGGAACCATATATAAGAGAACCTATGCACAGAAAATTACTTTTCAAGAGGTGTTATCACACTCTTATCGCGCTGTTTATCTGGATGGGCGCTGCCCATGCGCAGGTGGACGAGAACATTCACATCAAGACAGTGACCCTCGGCTTTCAACAGGAGAAGCTGTTCAATGCGCTGCTGACCATCGAAGAGGCGTCGGGCTTCCAGTTGGTCTTCCCGGGAGAACCGGTGAAGGCAGCCCATCTGGTGGAACTGCCACGGGAAGAACGGACGGTGGCAGCCACCCTGCAACTGATCCTCCGTGGCACAGGGCTCAGTTTCAAACAGACAGGCAACACGATTGTGCTGTTCCTGGAAACCGGGAAGAATGCAGCACCGGTAAACCCGCAGAACGTGACCGTGCGGGGAACCGTGCGGGATGAACATGGTGAGCCACTGCCGGGGGCCGTGGTGATGCCGAAAGACGAAACAAAAATCAACGGCACGATCACCGACGTGGATGGAAATTTCTTGTTGCCGGATGTCGCCGCCAACGAGGTGCTGTTATTCTCATTCCTTGGGTATGAGACCCGGGAGATAGCGATTGAGGGGAGGACATCCATCAATGTGACATTGCTGCCGGGAGCCCAGCTGCTGGAAGAGGTGGTAGTGACCGGCTACCAGTCCATTGCACGGGGCAAGGTGACCGGAGCCGTGTCGACCGTGAACTCCGAGGCCCTGCAGGAGAGGTACACGACGAACATCATCTCCAACCTGGAAGGCCGCATTGCCGGACTCGTAACCAATGGCGACAACATCACCATTCGCGGTACGGGTAGCTTACACGCCGTGAACAACCCGTTGATTGTGGTAGACGGCATGCCCATTGAGGGGTCGTGGCGCGATC
>CAZBFS010000350.1:465-1656 GCA_964491215.1 uncultured Proteiniphilum sp. | reverse complement strand
TCATGGAGGGCGACATCCAGGGGGTAATCGACCAGCTGATGATCAGCGAGAATGCTGAACGGATGAAAGAGGCAAATCTTTAAACAGTTGCAACCAATCAGGCGATCGATACCTTTCGAAAGGAAGAGAGTGAACCATTCAATGCCATAAACGATGAACAGCCAACAACTATTTAAACAGATCCAACAGAAACAATCATTTCTTTGCGTGGGACTGGACAGCGATATCAGTAAGATACCGGAACATCTGCTCGAAAGCGATGATCCAATTTATACCTTCAACAAGGCGATAGTGGACGCCACCGCCCCCTACTGCGTGGCTTACAAACCCAACGTGGCATTCTATGAAAGCCTGGGGGTGCAGGGATGGCTTGCCCTGGAGAAGACAGTGGCCTACATCCGTCAGCGCTACCCACAACATTTCATCATCGCCGATGCCAAGCGTGGCGATATTGGCAACACAAGCGAGATGTACGCACGCACCTTCTTCGACCGGATGAAGGTGGACGCTGTCACCGTGGCTCCCTACATGGGTGAGGACAGCATCAAACCCTTCCTGATATACCCTGAGCGGTGGGTGATACTGCTGGCGCTCACCAGCAACAAGGGCTCAAACGACTTCCAGCTGACGAAAGACAGCGAGGGTGAACCACTCTTCGAAAAGGTGCTGCGCCGCTCACAGCAGTGGGCCTCGCCCGACCAGATGATGTATGTGGTAGGTGCCACACAGGGCAAGCTGTTTGAAGAGGTGCGCAGGATCGTACCGGATCATTTCCTGTTGGTACCCGGCGTGGGTGCACAGGGTGGATCGCTGGAGGAGGTGTGCCGCCATGGTATGAACAGCCGCTGCGGGCTGCTGGTCAACTCCTCCCGCAACATCATCTATGCCAACAGCGGGGAGGATTTCGCCATCGCGGCTGCCGAAGAGGCGAAGAAACTGCAGCTTCAAATGAGTTCCATGCTGAAGCAATACCTTCAATAACCCCTCACTACTTACAGCTTACAGCTTACAGCTTAATAGCTTATTGCTAAAAAAATGATCAAACGCAAAATCATCAACGACCCGGTGTTCGGATTCATCACTATTCCGAACGACTTTGTCTATGAATTGATCTGCCACCCCAACATGCAGCGGCTAAACCGCATCCGCCAGCTGGGACTGGCCCCCTTCGTCTATCCCGGGGCACAGCAT
>CAZBFS010000350.1:0-455 GCA_964491215.1 uncultured Proteiniphilum sp. | reverse complement strand
GCTTCCACCACTCCATCGGTGCCATGTATCTGATGGATGAGGCGCTGAGAACGCTCAGGGAAAAAGGGCACACCATCACCGATGAGGAGCAGAATGGTGCGCTGGCAGCCATCCTGCTGCATGACATCGGCCATGGACCTTTCTCCCACGTGCTGGAGCATGCGCTGGTCACCACCGTGCACCATGATGAGATCTCGCTGTTGATGATGGAGCAGATGAATCGTGAGTGGCGAGGTTCGTTGCAGACCGCCATCGACATCTTCACCGACCGTTATCCCAAGGGGTTCCTGCATCAGCTGGTGAGTGGCCAGCTCGATGTGGACCGGCTCGACTACCTGCGGCGCGACAGCTTCTTCACGGGTGTGAGCGAGGGAAACATCGGCTCGGCACGCATCATCAAGATGCTCGACCTGAAGGATGAACGTCTGGTGGTGGAGTCGAAGGGGATCTACTCC
>CAZBFS010000349.1:0-1658 GCA_964491215.1 uncultured Proteiniphilum sp. | reverse complement strand
GAACAACTCTTTACCGTAATGGGAATTCCATTAGCACAAAACTATTTACACACCCATTTACACACCCGTTTTTCCTGCCCTTACATCTCCCGGATCAATTCAGCCACTTTCCATAATAGATAAAGCGGACAGGACAATATACCGTCGACATATCCTAAATTACGCATGGACGTTTTCACCGATACGGACGGATTGAATTTGCCCCGGTAGACTCCGAGACTTTTGGCTTTCAAATTGGTGGCCGCCTTCACCTCGACGGGCACGATTTTATCCGTAAACTGGACAATGAAGTCAATTTCCGCAAGATTGCCGCTTGTCCAGTAGAAGGGCGTATCTTCGAGAAGTGAGACCAGTTCCTGCAAGCAGAAGTTTTCCGCCATGACTCCTTTAAATTCCTGATACAAAGGATCTTCTCCGATGATCGATTTCGCGCTGAGCCCCGCCATTTTGCGAAGCAGCCCCACATCCGGAGCGTAAAGTTTGAAATGTGTGGGGTTCACATACGCCTTGAGCGGAACGGAAGGCTTTTCGATCCGATGAACCTTATGGACCATTCCCGCGTTTTCAAGCCATGTGATCGCATTCTCAAAAGCCCGGGCACCGGCGCCTTCCCGGAGCAAACCGTAGACGAATTTGCCGTTCTCTTTGGCCAATTGGCCGGGAATCGAGTTCCAGATCATGCTGAGTTTGGGAATGTCGGGTGTAGGTGCATGTTTGGCAAAATCAAGCTCATACAGATTGAGAATGTTCTGCTGGACAGCGTCCAATACAGTCATATCTTTCGTTTCCAGCCAAACAGATACCGCTTCCGGCATGCCTCCGGTGATATAGTAGGTTTTCAGATAATCCTGAAGTTTACTTGTAAACATTTCCGCAAGCGGCTCGGGCTTTCGGATCTCGTCGAAAAGATAACGGACAAGCATATCCTCGCCGTTTGCCATGAGAAATTCAAGGAAACTCATCGGGTACAACGTCAGAATATCTACCTTGCCGACAGGATAAGAGGCGGGGCGCGCCAGCGAGATACCCAGCAAAGATCCCGCACAGGCAATATGATATTCCGGCACCGCTTCATAGAAGTACTTAAGGGAAGTAATGGCTTCACCGCAAAACTGAATCTCATCGAAAATCAGAAGCGTTTTGCCCGGCAGGATCGCTGTACCGTTCATTATTCCCAGCTCCGCAATTAATCGCCGCGGGTCGAGGTCTTTTTGAAAACGCTCGAAAAGTGCCGGGTTATTTTCAAAGTTGAAGTACGCGATATCCTCGTACTCCTGCCGCCCGAAATCCCTCAGAAGCCAGGTTTTACCTACCTGTCTCATCCCCTTTATAATCAGCGGTTTCCTGCGCGGTGATTTTTTCCAAGAGATCAGTTTATCGATCAATAATCGCTTCATTTAACATCTACTCCGGCTGTATATGCCATAATTATGCACACGAACAATCTATTCATGCCAATAATATGCGATTTCTGCTCAGAAGTCAAGGAATCCAATCCTTCGTCGCAATTATCCCGGTGGACTGACCGAAAAACGGCCACGCCGACGTCACGGCCTTACTGACCCCATCCGGCCAAGTCGCCGCCACATACTATTACGACGCCTTCGGCAACGTCCTGGAGACGACCGGAAATGTTGACAACAGCATTCTTTTCGCGG
>CAZBFS010000348.1:0-1659 GCA_964491215.1 uncultured Proteiniphilum sp. | reverse complement strand
AGGCTCAGTCCTATCCCTGATCCGCCGGTCTTGGTACTGTAAAAGGGAATGAATACTTTACCCAGCGCTTCGGCCGAGATGCCGCATCCGTTGTCGGCGACGATGATCCTGACACTATTTCCCACCTGTTGTGCATCGATTGTAATCTGCGGGGAAGTGACCCTATCAGTTGCCTCGTGGGCATTGCGAAGCAGGTTGATCAGCATCTGGTCCACCATGTTGCGGTCGGCACGGAAGAGCAGCTGCGCAGGATAGCAGCTGTAGGTGAAATGGATCTGATCGGCCTCGACCAGCTGCTGCAGCGACCTGAGCAGGTCGCCAGCACGGATGGGCTGCATCACCGGCTGCGGTATCCTTGTCAGCTGGCGGTAGTTCTCCACGAAGGTGAGCAGTCCGGCACTCCGCCGGTGGATGGTCTGCATGGCATGACGCATGTTGCGACATTCCTCCTCGCTTTGAAATGTCATCTCCTCCTCTTTCCCCAATGTCTCCGAGAGGGAGATGATGGGGGCGATGCTGTTCATGATCTCGTGGGTGAGCACGCTGATCAGCTTCTGCCATGCCTCTGTCTCCGCCTTCTCCATGTAGGCGTGCTGCGCACGATCGCGGAACAGCTGCAGCGCCTCGTCCATCTCTTTCGACAGGCGGTTGAGCTCCTGTTCCGAGCTGTTTTGCGGATAGTGAAACGAGTAATCGGCGTTGCGGATACCGGAGATCATCCGCTCCATCCGGGAGATCAGTTTCTTCCTGTCGTAGTAGAGTGAGAAGGAGAGAGCCAGGATGCCAATCAACACCAGAAGAGAGGAGAAATAGAGCGCATGCATGAAGAGCCATACCGCTGTCAGTGACAACAACAGGATGGCCACTATCTTAAACATGTAGAGATATCTGGATGGTATCTTCATCTTATTTGTCCGACTGCTTGCCGATTTTACGATAGAGCGCGTAGCGCGAGATCCCCAACAGGCCTGCTGCCCGGGACATATTCCCTTCGGCCTGCTTCAATGCCTGATCGATGGCACCCTTCTCCAGCTCCTCCAGGTTCAGGCTTTTCCTCCGGCTGCCCGGCGTGACCGGTGTGAGCAGAAAGTCATCGGCATAGAGCATGTATCCCGATGACAGGATCACGGCCCGCTCCATGGCGTGCTGCAGCTCCCGCACGTTGCCCGGCCAGGGATACTCCTTCAGCTTTCGCTGTGCCGAGGTGGCGATGCTTCTGATCTCCTTCTTGTACTTGCGGCAATAGTTCTCCCGGAAAAAATCGGCCAGCAGCAGGATGTCGTTGCCCCTCTCCCGTAGCGGTGGAATGTGCAGCTCGATGGTGTTGATGCGGTACAACAGGTCGCGGCGGAAATCACCCTGCTCTGTCATCTCATGGATGTCCGCATTGGTGGCACAGATAAGTCGCACATTGATCTGTTGCGGTTTTGTAGATCCCAGGCGGATCACCTCTCTCTTCTCGATCACCGTCAGCAGCTTCGACTGCATAAAGGGCGACAGGTTGCCGATCTCATCCAGGAACAGCGTTCCCCCGGAGGCGATCTCGAACCGCCCCTGCTTCTCCCTCTTCGCATCGGTGAAAGCCCCTTTCTCATGGCCGAACAGCTCACTCTCGAACAGTAACTCGGGGATGCTCCCCAGATCAATGTGCACAAAAGG
>CAZBFS010000347.1:0-1664 GCA_964491215.1 uncultured Proteiniphilum sp. | reverse complement strand
CTCGGTATAGGAGCTCCAACCGTAGCGCACGAATGCGGGGATGGGTACCTTCTCGCTTCTCATTTCCAGGAGATCACCAATGATCACAACCTCTGCGGGATAGAAGATTTTGTCTGCTCCCGCCAACTCGGCCTCTCTCACTTCGTGATTGTCAGAGGTGTGCAACCTCTTTGCCTCACTAAAGGTGACGATCGCCTTCTCTCCCTCAAAGCGTACGGTCACTCGGGTTGCGGCATTGGTTGTACCCCGGAACTTTACCGGCCTGTTGCGCTGCATCACCATATGATCGGTGAAAACCGCCGGCAGCTGTAGACCTCCAAAATCGCCTGTGAGGGCACTGTACCCCGTTTTGGCAATGATACCTGCACCTTCGGCCGTGGGATGGAGTGCGTCGGGGAAGAGGTCGGGGCGGTTGAATAAGGGTGTGTTCAGGTCGATCAGCGGGACGCCGGTCACTTTTGCCACCCGCTCGATCTCCTGCTGCACCTGGTCGTACCATACCCGGGTGCTTGACTTGAAGCGGGGATGCCAGCTGAAGATGGGTGTCATGTGGCAGATCCAGACTTTTGTGTCCGGTTTCAACTGCCGGAAGGTGCGGATCAGGTCGATGTAGTCGGTGGTAAACTGATCCCGGTATTTCGGCCAGTTACTCGGATCGGTGTCATTCAATCCCAGGTGGATCACCACGATCTCGGGCTCGAAGGCGACAGCGTTCTCAAATGCCGGCAGCGCCCGGTAGGGGTTGTGCCCCTTCTCCAGCAGCGTGGCGCCACTGTGGCCGAAGTTCTCCACCCGGTAGTTATCGCCCAGCAGCTGCTGCAGCTGTGCCGGATAGGCGTGCGACGACCGGTCCGCCAGCTTGTAGCCGTAGGTGACCGAGTTGCCCACGCAGGCTACCTTCACCGGTTGTGCATGGCCGCTCAGCAGTGAAAGAATCAAGGTAATGTGAAGGATGATAAACCGCATATTCTATTACTTGGAACAAATCCAAAGTTAGCATTTATAAGTGTAAATGCCATCTTTGGATTTTAATCTAATCAGGGATAGGGGTTAATATTCCGATGTCTGCTTCAGGGTATCGTTATGGAGGAGACACAGGAACAATCCCCGGATGTCTTTACGTATAATTTCTTTCTTGCTTTATTGGTTTATTTTTTCCAATGTCTGCCAGATCTGATAGAGTGCTCTGGGCATGTGGAAGCATCCCTTCCACTTGCCACCCTTCAAGTCAACCAACACCTCTCCCCGACGATTAAGATAACCCCACCACTCAGGATGATCGCTGTCTTTGAAGTGGCCCCAGCTATATTCCTGCACCTTTTCGAACCATTCCATACATTTCTCCGATCCGGTGAGTTGATAACCTTTGATCAATGCAATCATTGCCTCCATGTGAGCCCACCAGAGCTTCTGATCCCACTCCAGCTGCTGGGGTGGATATCCCTTGCGATCCATGAAATAGAAGATGCCGCCATATTCATTGTCCCAGCCATATTCCACCGATTTCAGGGTGGTCTCAACTGCCTGCTCAATCAGTTGTGGCCGGTTGAGCCGTACTCCCAGATCCATCACGAACCACATGGCTTCTATGCCATGACCCGGGTTGATTATCCGACCCTCAAAACTATCGGACAGACTGCCATCAACGTTGAGGTATTCGGCAA
>CAZBFS010000346.1:0-1669 GCA_964491215.1 uncultured Proteiniphilum sp. | reverse complement strand
AGCTGAGTGCCATTGTCGTGGTGAACGAACGTCAGGTAGAGCCTGAGGTGCTGGCACATGCCGAAGAGGAGGGGGTGGTGATCCTCTCCTCCGGTAAGCCTGCCTTCGAGACAGCCGGAATGTTGTATAATTATTTAAGAGAGGTTGAACGTTGGTAAGTTGATACGTTAGTAGGTTTATATGTTCTTGGTTCGTGGTTCTTAGTTCATGGTTTAAAAGAAAAAGTTGATCACTGAAAATTATGCCCTGGTACAACGCTGATCTGCATATCCACACCTGTCTGTCGCCCTGCGGCAGCCTGGAGATGAGTCCCCGCCGCATCATCCGTAGCGCACGGGAGCGGGGCCTGCAGCTGATTGCCATTACCGATCATAACAGCACCCGCAATGTGCAGGTCTGTATGGAGTGTGGTGTCGATGCGGGTCTATGGGTGATCCCCGGTTGTGAGGTCAACACGCAGGAAGAGGTGCACTGTCTCTGTTACTTTCCTCACCTGGAAGCGGTGGCGCAATTCCAGCAATACCTGGACCGCCAGATTTCCGATATCCCTCATGATCCGGTTCGCTTCGGCTATCAGGTGGCGGTGGATGCCGATGAGCAGATCATATATGAAGAACCACGATCGCTTTTCGCAGGGATCAATGACGGGATTGAAGCGCTTGAGAAGGTGGTGCACCGGCTTGGGGGACTCTTCGTGCCGGCGCATATCGACCGACAGGTGAACGGTATCATCAGCCAGCTGGGATTCATACCACGGGAGCTGAGATATGACGCACTGGAGCTATCACGCCGGATCACCCCTGCCGCTTACACCAGCCATTACCCGGAGTTGGCGGAGAACTGTTTCCTGCAAAGCTCCGATGCACATTATCCGGAGGATATCGGGTCGGTGCACACCCGTATCCGTATCGATAAGCCGGAGTGGGATCACTTCAGGAGAGCGCTCCTGGAAAGACGAATTGAGACGATGAATGAACCACCCTATATGGATGTAAGCTGATGGTCACCCTGGATATGCATATGATCGATATCGTGCAGAATTCCATCCGTGCGCAGGCTGGACAGATCACGATCACGCTGGAGGAGCGGGTTGCTGACGCGCTGCTGTTGTTCCGGATTGAGGATGATGGCTGCGGCATGGACCGCACAACCCTGGAGCGGCTGACCGATCCCTTCTTTACCACCCGTTCTACGCGGAGGGTGGGTCTGGGCATCCCGTTCCTGAAGATGACCTGCGAACAGAGCGGCGGCAGCCTACGGGTGGTGTCGGCTGAGGGTGAGGGAACCACGGTGGAGGCACTCTATCGCACCGACAACCCTGATTGTCTGCCTCTGGGAGACCTGGAGGGATCACTGCTGTTGATGGTGATGGGCAACCCCGGTATCCGGTTCCGTTTCGTCTACCGGGTGGGGAAAGAGGCCTTCCTGTTCGACACCGATGCGCTGAAGGAGCAGGGGATTGATTTGCAACACCCGCAGATGCTGACACCGGTGAAAAGCTACATCAGGGAGAACCTGGAAGTGCTCTGGCGGCAACGAGCGCCGGAAAGCTATCTCTGCTGACACAGAATGAAACAGGATGATTTACAACCGAATGATAATTTTCTAAATACTGATTATGATGGAACATACAACTGGAATCAAAACGCTCGCCGACCTGAAACGAATA
>CAZBFS010000345.1:0-1672 GCA_964491215.1 uncultured Proteiniphilum sp. | reverse complement strand
CTGGTCCAGTACTTGTTCATCCAGCTCACCTGTGCGGTGGTGGTCAGCACGAAACCGATGGAGGGGATGTTATGGGTAGCCCGCAGGGTGGTGGTGAGACGTTCTCTTTCATACTTCTCCTTCCCTTTCTCGTAAATACCAACGTTTCTTTCCAGTTCATTCAGGTTCTTCCGGTTGCTGAAGCTGTGACTATCGCTCCAGTCGGTGGAACGCATATAGGCACCGTTCAGTACGAAGGAGGTGCGTATAGCATTGATTCTGCCGAAGTCAAAGTCAAACTCCACTCCTCTGTTGTGCGACCGTCCGTCGTTGGTGGGGGTTGCATGGGAGACAAAGATATTGTGTTGCTCTTTTTCCTGTAGGGTGGGTATTCCCCCCGGGTTCTGCTCTGCTTGTTCGTAGATGATGTAATCCAGCAAACGGTAGGAGTCGATGGTGGTTGCCAGGTTGTATCCGTTTTTCAGCTGCTCGTTGTAGGCTGTCACCGAAAAACGCATCCTGTTAATCATAAGATCGATCCCAATCTCAGCCTTTTGGTTGGCAGCCATCTTCAACTCACTGTTCCGGGTGTTAAACACTCTTGTAGAGGCCAGGAACAGCTGTTCATTTTCCGGCACCGAGGCGGCGTTGAGGCTGTTGAAATGCACCAGGTCGAAATAGGCATTCTCCGGGTAGAGATAGAGTGCCGTAGGTGCTTTTGCTGTCACCCCGTAGCCACCCCTGAGCCACAGCTTGCGGGGTAGGATATCAAACGAGAAATTGGTGCGGGGGGTGACGATGCTCTTGCTGTTGACCAGATCGTAGCGGAGCCCTGCCTGTGCCAGTAACTCCCTCTCACCCATGCTCCAGGTAAGGTTCTCCTCGCCATAGAGTGACAGCTGGTTGATAAACGGTATGGAAGAGTACTTCCTGGGGCGGGGTGATGAGTTCTCCGCGCTAAGGCTGCGATAAGGAGGGTTATAGGGGTCATAAACCTTCCCGTCACCCAGGTTGCCGTCGCTTCTATAGTTGGCACCCAGCAGGATCCGATTGTTCAGCGCTCCCACCGTCTTCGTGAAAGTTGCATTCAGATTGGCAAAGATGTTCACCTCCTTGCCATAGATATCATAGCGGCTGAAGTACTCATTGGGCAGGTAGGTGGCAATCAGGTCGGCCTCACCGGCGGGGATATTGGTCAATTCACCTCCCTCGTTGTCATACACCTTCTGTCCGGGGCGGTTGCTCAACACTGCACCGTCGGTGCGTGACATGGAGTAGGCGGCAAAAGCGTTGCCCAGCAGCTCCTTCTGATAGGAGTGCTTGTCGCGGTAACTGCCCGAAAGCGTATACTTCACGTTGCTCAGCCATCCTTTTCTAACGTTCCAGGTACCGTTGGTATTGAAACGCAAACCGATGTCGCGTGCACCTGTTTCAAGCTGACTACGTTCATCATCGGGGTTTCTCTCCCGTGTATCTTTTCCGAGCGAGAAATCGAAAGAGGTGTTGCTGGAAAGCTTGTTGAAACGGTTGGAGTACATTGCCCTGGCCGTTGCACGCTGATAATAGGCATACGACTCCTTGGCATCTTTTATGCTGTGTGCATAATCACCGCTGACATTCAGGTTACCGCGCTCATTGCCCAGGCTCACCCCCTTGCTCACGGAGGCCTGATAGATGCTGGGGTCTGTTTTCA
>CAZBFS010000344.1:0-1677 GCA_964491215.1 uncultured Proteiniphilum sp. | reverse complement strand
GCGTCTGTGGGGGCATTCTGCGCAAAGAGGGACATGCGCAGGAGGATCGCCATCATTAAGAATAGCTTCCGCATCATTGAAGTTCGTTTCATTGTTAGTCTGAATCGATTTTTTGTGTTAAAACAGTGCAAAGGTACAAAGACCAATCCAACTCAACAATGGCACTAAGTGGGTATTTGGAGTGTGTTAAATGGTTATTTATGGGGATTCAGATATCAATATCCTCAATCGAGACGATCTTTTTCGAAATGGCATAGATGGTGAGACCCGACTGGCTGCGGATACCTGTTTTGAGGGTGATGTTCTTTCGGTGACGCACCACCGTGTGCACGCTGATGTTCAGCTGGTCGGCAATCTCCTTGTTGAGCATGCCGTTCACAAGGCTGGTGAGCACCTCAATCTCACGCGGTGAGAGGTTGTCCTCCTCCTCCTCCCTCTCCTCCTCAGAGAGCTGGCTCCTCTCCTGCAGCTTCGTGAGCGAGTGGACAATATGCTCGGGTGTGTCGTAGAGGGTGAAGGAGATATCGGTCAGCATCGACTGGCGGTGGATGATACCAAAGTCGATGCCGGCGATGGAGAGAGAGGGATAGTTCTTGCGTAGCTTCTTCACCTCTTTCTCCAGGTTTACAAACTGCATCGGGTTGGCGATCAGGATGCCCACGGGTGTATGGTCCATCATCTCCGCCAGCTCATCCAGCCGCTCCACGCGACTCACCCGGCAGTCGAGTGATGAGTGGCAGATAATGGCTTGCAGACCCTCGAAGATGATCTTTGAGGGCTCCATGATGGCGATATGAAGCGGGGGCTTATACATGCTGTCCTTTCTCTATCCTTACACCTGAGGGAATCAGTATGTTCTCTTCGATCAGCGAGTGGATGTAAAGGTCGAACTCCAGTTCATAGAGCGCGAAGAAGAGCTTGCGGCGAAGATCAAGGTCCCCCTCAATGTTTACATACTTCAGCAGCAGGTTTTTCAGATCCTGTAGCTTTAGCTCGATGTCGGTATGATGATCACCATACTCCTTCGATGAGTAACGTTCACCTTTCTCTTCAGTCGCACTTTGCTCCAATAACGAAATGAAATAGGGAAAAGCAGTGCTGTCTTCATAATCCAGGTGTTCCAGCACTTCTGAGAAGTACTCGTTGAAGAACTTCTCCAGCAACTTCATCTCCCTGGCAGGGTGATTCTCCTGCAGTAGCCGTATGTAACTGCTGATCTGTGGATACTTGTCGCTGCGATAGAAGTCGTGACTGTTCTTGAGAAAGTTGATCACCTGTAGCAGATCAGCATGTGTGAAAGGGTGGTGACTTTTGGTGTCGAAGCCGTTGTAAAGATTGGCAATGCTGACGAAGAGGTTTTCACTGATGCCTTGTCGGGTGCATAGTTGCCACACCGTCAGGTCGTTTACCCGGTAATCGATATTGAAATGATGCAACATCAACAACAGATAGGGATTGGCATCAATCAGTTCAGCCATCTTCATGCCTGGCCTCACCTTTGTTTTTGGAGTTTGAAACATAGTCGCTCTTAAATTGGATGCAAAAATAGGCAAAATTATTCTAATTTAGAACTATTCTATATAAATGCGTCTGATCCGAGGCTATTTTCTTATGGATTGATGGTTGTTTCGATCTTTTTTTGTATCATTGCAACCGTAAAAGTGTGTAACGATGGAT
>CAZBFS010000343.1:0-1680 GCA_964491215.1 uncultured Proteiniphilum sp. | reverse complement strand
ATCCCAAAAATCATATCAGGGAGTTTCTGGGTGAAAAACCAGTGAATGCACTTTTCATCCCCTACGCCGCCGTCACCTTCTCCTTTGATGAGTATGAGGAGAAAGTAAACAGCCGGTTTGCGGAGATCGGTCACCACGTAACCGGCATCCACCGCTACATCAATCCCCTGGAGGCTGTTGAAAATGCCGATGCAATTGTCGTGGGCGGCGGGAACACCTGGCAGCTGGTGAAGATGCTGCAGGAGAAGGGACTGATGAAGGCTATCCGCAAAAAGGTAAAAAAAGGCACTCCCTATATCGGATGGAGCGCCGGTTCCAATATCGCCTGCCCCACACTGCGCACCACCAATGACATGCCTATCGTTGAACCGCTGAAATTCAAGACACTGAAACTGGTGCCTTTTCAGATCAATCCCCACTACCTGGACGACAACCCTGCCGACCACGGCGGGGAGACCAGGGAGATGCGAATCAATGAGTTTATCGAGGTAAACAGGAAGACCTACGTGGTAGGACTACGCGAAGGAACAATGCTGCTCCTCGAGGATGATGAGCTGGTAATGATGGGCAACAGGAAAGCTCGTATATTTCGATATGGAGAAGAGCCTCTCGAATTATCGAATGATGACGACTTCAGCTTTCTGCTAAAAATAAAGTCACGATAAAACTACTGAGTGCTGTAGCAGATCCAGTTTTTAAATCCCTGCCGTGTGGAGAATCTTTCCTTCGGCAGGGATTACTCTTTTAAGACTTCCGCCAAAGAGACTCCATATCTTCCAACGAACGGCCCTTGGTCTCCGGCACCATCTTCCAGACGAAGAGTGCAGACAAGAGAGCCATCAACCCGTAGAAGCCGTAGGTGACACCTCCGTTGAACTCCATCATGGCAGGATAGGTGGAAGAGATCAGGTAATTGGCAAACCACTGGAAGGCGACCGCCACGGCGACGGCCTGACCCCTTATTCTGTTGGGGAAAATCTCGGAGATCAAAACCCAGCAGATGGGTCCCCACGACATCATGAAAGAAGCGGTATAGATGATGATGAAGACCAGTGTTGAGATACCGATTACGTTGTTGAACGAGAGGGCGGAGATGGCAAACATGCCGACAGCCATGCCAATGGAGCCGGTAATCAGCAAAGGCTTGCGTCCCCACTTGTCCACGGTCATAATGGCGACAACGGTAAACACTACATTCACCAGTCCCATGATGATGGTCTGTAGCATGGAGGCATCCTTTGCGGCGCCCATGCTTTCAAAGATGCGCGGTGCGTAATAGAGTGCCACGTTGATACCGACAAACTGCTGGAAGACAGAAAGCAGGATACCTATTATGATCACCTTTTTCCCGTAGGTGAGAATGCGTGCTCTTGTCTGATCACCCAACGAACGTTTGATTTCATCCATGATTTCACCAGCTCGCTGTAGACTGCCATTGACCTTTGTCAGCACCCCCAGGGCAGCATCATCTCTTTTGCGGAGAGCAAGGTAACGAGGTGTTTCAGGAACCATGAGCAGCAAGAGGCCAAAGAGTGTCGCCGGGATTGCCTCTGAAGCGAACATGTAACGCCATCCCACACTGTTGATCCATTCCACAGACTGTCCCTTGGCGATACCCCAGTTGACAAAATAAACCACCAGCATTCCGAAGATAATGGCAAACTGGTTGAAAGAAACCAG
>CAZBFS010000342.1:0-1681 GCA_964491215.1 uncultured Proteiniphilum sp. | reverse complement strand
CCGCTTTTATCCTTTTCAACAATTATTAGATCTTTGTAGCTCACGGTAGGCACTACTTCTTCCAAAATAACCTTGTTGATGGCCATGGTCGCGATGCCGTCACATTCCATCACGGCGGCGGCCAGGATTGACGGGCGTATTTTCCGCTCAACCACCAGCAGTCCTTCAACCAGGAAAAGTAAAATCAGGACCAGGATAACGAATGAAAACATGCTGCCCGGAGAAGTCCGGCGGTAGTGACGTCTGCGCAGCATAAACTCTCCCCCCGGTATGCTTATTCATCTACCCGTTGACTTAGAATATCGCAGGATGATTTTAAACGATTTTAAAATTTTTAGCCTACAGAACCCGCTGAAGCTTGCCGGTAAGCAGGATTTTGAGGTTGTTTTAGTGAAGATTACCATTGTTAAACATACGTTTGATTCTAATAACCGGAGAAAAAGATGAACCTCAGGCGAAAACCAGAAACGGTTACAAGCGATTACATCTACATATACACCCTGGGTGATTTCCGGGTTCACCGCGGTGAGAAATTGATCTCGGACACCTCGCACCGCCCTCACCGCCTCTGGAGCCTGTTCATCTACCTGGTGGTCAACCATTCCCGGAGCATTACCACGGAGGAACTGCTTCAGAATATCTGGACAAAATCCGAAGAATTGAAAAATCCCGAACAGGCTCTCCGCACCTCGATATATCGATTGCGCCAAATGTTCAACATAGAGTCTCTCTCGGGAACTCAAGAGATGATCCTATCCTCACAAGGCCGTTACCGGTGGAATAGTGCGCAATACTGGTTGGACATAGAAGAATTTGAGCGTAAATGTCTCCTGGGGTCTCAACTGGCAGATGAAAACCCGGACAAAGCATGTGTTTCCCTGAAAGAAGCGTTGAATCTGTACAAGGGGTCCTTTCTTTCAGGATTTCAGGATATTTTATGGATTGAACCCCACCGGAATTATTTCCGCCGTCTGTATGTTGAAACCGTATCCCGGCTAAACAGGCTGTTTAAAGCAAAGCGCCAGTTTGAAAAGATTATCAAAATCAGTGAAAGAGCGGCGCTGCTGGAGCCTTTTGAAGAAGGATTGCATATCTCCCTGATGGAGGCGCTGCTGGAGGAAGGAAAAAACGGGCTGGCCCGGTCACACTACGAATACGTTACTTCTCTTTACTACCGCGAAATGGGTGTAAAACCTTCTCCAGCAATGCGCAGTATCTACCGGCGGTTGATGCTTGATCACGAGTCTGTGGAAAGAGATTTGAATATTATCTCCAATCAGCTCAGGGAACGGGATTCGATAGATGGCGCCTTTCAATGCGATGCGGATATTTTTCGCTACCTCTACAAGCTGGAAGAACGAAAAATGAGGCGCAGCGGACATCCGGCTTTTCTTGTTCTTTTCACTCTGACTCACCCCGAATATAATTTGCTCGAACAGAAAAAACTGGCCGGACCAATGCAACTTTTAAATGAAGTATTGATCCGTAACTTGCGCCAGGGTGATGTCATCTGCCGGTGGAATGAAGCACAGTTTCTGGCGTTGCTGCGTGAACTGAATCATAAGCAGACCGAAGAAGTAATCCAAAGAATTGATCGGAAATTCCGCGATCGATGCAGGCAAAGCCTTTTTGACCGGGTTATTCTACATGCCACTCCGCTCCCGCTTACCCCCACCTCCAA
>CAZBFS010000341.1:0-1687 GCA_964491215.1 uncultured Proteiniphilum sp. | reverse complement strand
ACCGCAAGCTTACTCAATTGGCCAGCCGGGTAAGTGCCAGCCTCATTATTACCGGGGCCCTGATAGGTTCTGCTCTTATTATTCAAACTAACCATTCCGCTCAGGTGGAAAAATATGCTTATCTTGGGGTTGCAGGTTTTGGCATGGCCTTAATTATGCTGGTGGTATTTTTTCTGGCCTCCTTACGATCCTAGAAGGTAGTTGTGAAATTACCAGGTGTAAAAAATTTTTTATCTGTAAAGCAGGATATCTAATAAGTTTAGAAAATATTAATAGATAACAGTAACTTGTTACTGAAATGGTGAAGAAATTGGATTTCCTAGCAACCTTGAACAATACTTGCGGGAGGGGTGGTTACAGGTCAAAACAATAACCCCGGTACATTAATTTAGGAAGGGTGAAAATAATGATTAAGAAAGTGCACATTACGAGGGTTTTACCACTTCTACTGGTATTTATGTTAGTACTTATTGCAGGTTGTTCTAGCCAGGATAAATCCGCCAGCACCGACCCCGGGCAGACTCCTGCTACCCAGCAGGAAAAAGGAGATACCTCCCTGGCAGATGTTTTTGCCAAGAACAAGGATATTAAAGGTATGAGTTTTGAGATGAAGACTTCCATGCCAGAGGGCCCCGCCTTGGAGAGTAAAATGTGGTTCAAAGATGAGAATCTACGCATGGAAACTAATATGCCTGAGGCTGGTGGAAACGTAGTATACATAGCAAATAAGACTGATAAGGCTATGTATATGTATCAGCCTGCTCAAAACATGGCTATGAAATTGCCCTATAAGGAGGAACAATTCTCCGGTCCACAGGATAAAGCCGAGGATGTAGATGCAAGTAAGGCGAAATATGTAGGCAAAGATAAAATAGACGGTAAAACCTGCCTGGTTTACGAACTTGCCGTTGAAGGCGGTAAAGAAAAGATATGGGTTTGGGAAGAATATGGATTGCCCTTACGGATGGAAACTGAGGCCGAAGGCCAGAAGACCATAATTGAATATCGTAATGTGAAGGTTGGCAATATAGATGACAATATGTTTGAACTACCTGCAGGAACCCAAATAATGGATATGCCCAATATGCCCGGAGTTTCGGGAACACCTGCTATGCCTTAGCCGTAAGGGGTTTAAATATTAATTCCGTTAGAGGTTTTGGTTATATAGAAATTTCGGCAGTTATGATAACTCGGGGGTACCAATCCCCGAGTTATTATATTTTATTTATAGTAATGATCCCCGGCACAACTAACCAGACCCATTCGTTTAAGTCGTTTCAGGTGTTGGTACATGGCTAGTTTCTCAAACCATTTATACATAAGAGGAAGCTTGACATTTTTGCCATAAAAAATCTGGTATGCAGCCAGTTCGTCCAGCGTATGAGGTTTGCTTAAAGTTTGCAGAACCTGTTCCTCCTTACGTAATATAACATCGCGGAAGGCAATTAAGCCGGCATCAATATCCTGGGAGATAAGCCCCTTGTGTCCTGAAAGGAGTATCCGGGGATTTATCTCCCGGCATTTTTCAATAGATGACAATAAGTCATCAAGATCACTGCAATAATGAGCATACCAGGGGCCAAAACCTGCCAGGTCAATATCACCGCTAATAAGGAGGCCGTGTTTCTCTTCCCAGAAGGCACAGTGACCAGAAGTATGACCAGGGGTATGTATTACCTGCAGCCGG
>CAZBFS010000340.1:0-1689 GCA_964491215.1 uncultured Proteiniphilum sp. | reverse complement strand
TAAAGCAGTGGTCGCTCTATCTTCCCAAACAGGAGAAGGGGTGGATCGATTTCCGGAGCGGCAAGTGCTATGAGGGAGGGAGATTCATAGAGGTGCCTGTCGATCTCACCGCCATACCCCTGTTTGTCAGAGCCGGAGCCATCATTCCAATGGGAGCTGACCGGCAATACGCATCCCAACAGTCAGAAGAGCCCATGGAGTTCCGTATCTATCCGGGAGCGGATGCCTCCTTCACGCTCTACGAAGACGAGGGGGACAACTACCATTACGAGAAGGGTCTCTTCAGCACCATCAGGTTGAGCTGGGATGATTCGGAATCGACTCTGACCATCGCCGATAGAGAAGGCACCTTCCCGGGAATGGTACAAACCCGGGCCTTCCGGCTGCGGTTGTGCAAGCCTGAGAGTGACATGGAGGCCACAGGGAATGAATCAACAGTTAAAATTACCTATCACGGCAGGAAAAAAAGCATTCAAATTAATTGACCAGTAAAGAAAGCATGCAACGAATATCATATCTGGCACTCTTGCTCGCCATCACCACTTCCTGCCTAACCGGCCAGAATCGGATCACCTCACCCAGCGGGAAGATAGAGGCTGTGGTGCACTGCACAACGGGAGACGCCTATGGACAGCCTTCGCTAAGCATCACCTACAATGATGCCGAAAACTACACACTCTTCGAGAACCTGCTCATCGGGATCAAAACAGACAGACGAAACCTGACAGACAGCCTGAAGCTTGTCTCTGTCTCAACAGCTCTGGAGATCGTGGAGGAGTATACCATGATCACCGGCAAGAAAAGCATTTGCAGCAACCACGCATTTGAACGGATCTACAGTTTCGAAAATCCGGCGGGTGAAAAATTGGATCTCGTTATACGCACCTACAACGATGGTGTGGCCTTCCGCTATCGGTTCAACAGCAATGGAGACAAGGAAAATATCATGGAAGAGGCTACCAACTATCCCATTGCGAAGGGTACCAAACGATGGATCCAGCCATTGAAAATCGATTACGAAGGTTTCTATGACCTCACCCGCAGCGGCATACCCGAGCCGGATCCACGCTCCCAACGGATCAACAGCCGCTGGGCTTATCCGTTGTTGCTAGAGCCGTCCGACTCCCTCTTTGTATTGATCACCGAAGCAAACATTCAGCGGGGACAATGCGGATCACATCTGAACAATGAAGCCGATAGCAGTGCTTATCGTCTGCAACTGGCCGATAAGATACTTCCCGTGGGCGGTAACTGGGAGTCACCCTGGCGGCTGCTGATCATCGGGCAGCTGGCCGACATCGTGGAGTCTACCCTGGTGACCGACGTATCGGAACCTTCAAAAATAAACGACAGCAGCTGGATCAAGCCGGGTCCTGCAGCCTGGATCTACTGGGCACACAACAACGGTTCCAACGACTACCAGATTGTAAGGGAGTATATCGATCTGGCGGCGGAGATGGGCTGGCCCTACAACCTGATCGACTGGAAATGGAATGAGATGGGCAATGGCGGTACAGTCAACGATGCAGTGCGGTATGCTGCGGAGAAGGAGATCAGGACGTTGTTGTGGTACAACTCATCCACCAGCTGGAACGGCGAGGGAGCACCCGGCCCCCTGTTTGTATTGAACGAGAAAGAGAGTCGCGTCAATGAATACCGCAAACTAAAAGAGATAGGAGTCTCCGGCAT
>CAZBFS010000339.1:0-1692 GCA_964491215.1 uncultured Proteiniphilum sp. | reverse complement strand
ATTACTGGGCGAATATGGCCTATTTCTTGAACGCCGTGATACCCCATGCTAGGGAATGCGACATCAAGATGGCTATCCATCCTGATGATCCACCGTGGCAGCTGTTTGGGCTGCCCAAGGTGATGACGAACGTCACAGGTATACGGAAGTTTCTGTCACTGAACAGCAGCGAATACAACGGCCTAACGCTTTGTACCGGCAGTCTCGGAGCCAACATGGAAAACGATATTCCTGCCATACTAAGGGAGTTTTCAGGTATGGGGCGCCTTCACTTTGCGCATTTGAGAAACTTAAAGCGCCTGTCGTCGATGGATTTCGATGAAAGCGCCCACTTGACGCAGTGCGGTGACCTCGATATGTTTGAAGCTGTCAGGGCGTTGCATGATAGCGGGTTTGAGGGTTACATCAGGCCCGACCATGGACGGATGATATGGGGAGAGCAGGCGCGCCCCGGCTATGGTCTTTATGACAGGGCTCTCGGATCCAACTATCTGTTGGGCCTATGGGAGGCGATCGAAAAAATGAAGGCGCTAACCGGATGAAAAGGAGATAGCTTTGAAGGCGCATGAAAGTGAAAGCTCTTATACGAAGGATAGGCCGTTCGATATGCTAGGATGACATCAGAAGATTGGCGGGGATGATGGTGCCATAGATATCAAGGTGTTGTTAAGATTTATGGTTGCGCATTATATGGCATCACAGTTTCATCTTGGGGTGCTAAGAAATAACAATACGCGATATTCAAAAAGTTGGAATCCAATTTTGATTACTATAGAATGGGAGAGATGACTGACCCCGCCAGGTCATCGGAGTTTCTTGATGATACCGCTACTGCGGTCGTGTGCTGCCCGATGCTTTACTGCCTGAATTCGGGGGATACAAGATGCTTGAAGTGAGGATGGTGTCCGTGCTCTCGTCACGCTGACAGATAACCAAAGCTTCAAGAGCGAATACTTCCACCGTATACGGCGCAACGAGCCGTGTGAGATGATGAAGAACAGCGAACATACGAACGATTCGGTCATGCTTGGAAACATGACAAAGAACATCTGTTTTTACAACATGGTTAGGTTTTTCGAGCTAGAGGAGAGGTGCAAATGAAACTGAACAAAGATTCTTTAAGGGACAGCAGCGCGTGGGAAATTGCGGATGTGGTGCTGCCCCAGTTTGATATAGGAAGAATGAAGTTGCTGACTCTGGAAAACCCGTGCTGGATTCATTTTGGCACGGGCAACATATTTCGCGGGTTTATTTCGCGGCTTCAGCAATCGTTGCTAAATCAAGGCAAGAGCGACCGCGGCGTGATTGCCGCCGAAAGCTACGACTATGACATCATCGATAAGATATGCAAGCCATATGACGATCTGTCGCTATTGGTGAGTTTGAATTCTGACGGTTCTAGTAGCAGGGAAGTGATCGCGAGCATCGCGGACAGTGTCAAGGCTGATTTTCGTAACGCGGCTGACAGCACAAAGCTGAAAAATTTTTTTTGCAGTTCCTCACTTCAGATGGTGAGCTTTACAATCACCGAGAAAGGCTATTCGCTATACGGTACGCAGGGTGAGCTGCTGCCCGTTGTGAAAACTGATATCAGTCTGGGTCCTGCATCGCCGGTTCATACTATAAGCATGTTGACCTCGTTGATGTTGGAACGCTATCAAAACGGAGCTGCACCAGTGGCACTGGTCAGCA
>CAZBFS010000338.1:0-1698 GCA_964491215.1 uncultured Proteiniphilum sp. | reverse complement strand
ATCTATGGCGAAAAGAAGGTGAAAACACTAATCGCCCAACGTAAACCGGAGGCCGAGTCTTAGGTTGAAAATGAGTGGGTTCTCTTTGTAGATGGTCTCTAACTCACTGCTGTTCTTAAAATAATAAGAGATGCCGGGCTCAGCATAGAGTCCGATGTTGTTTGATATCCGATAACCTAAACCGATTGCTGTATTGACGGACCATTGCAATTGATCCGTGGATATGTTTTCCCGGGTCGTTATTTCCAGTTGATCGTCGAGATAATAGTTTGAGGTCAGCCTGCCTGCAACGTTCTTTTCCACAAGACCACCCGAAGAGAGATAGGCCGATAGTTTCGGGCTCTGCCAGAATGTGTAGGCAATGTTTAAAGGAAGTCCGATATAATGCAACGTCTGTCGGTCATCGTAATAATAGTTGCCGCTTCCCGAGTGTAGCTCCGACGATAGTTGTGAATAGGTTAATCCGCTTGACACACTCCATCGCTCGTTGAGATTGTATCGTAAGGTGAGGCCGAATGTAATGGGCTGATGATGCTTCACATCAGTATATACCTGCTCCCTGGTGTCATTCGCAAGAAAATGATATTGCTCCTCTACTGTCTCCGTAACTGCAAAGGTGCCGTATCCGGAATAGGTCTCTGATGAGCCGGAAGGAGCGTTTGACATGGAGAGGCTGGTTTGCCATTTTGTTTGATTCTGATGATCATTCCGACCAGTCATCGCCAGTAACTGATCGTGGCCATTGCCGGTATCCAAAGCAGGATGGCTGGAATCCGGGATTAAATCATTTCTTCCGGTTTCAGGATCGGGATCATTGGCGATGGCGCCCTGTTCTTCAGGGTTGATCGCATTTTCGTCCGGATGGTCCGCAAGGTGATCGCTTTCATCCGCTCTGACCGCAACTATTTCACTTTCCCTTCCTATACCGGTTATTTCTTCGTTTCGGTTTCCCGCTAGCAGTACCTCGGGTTCCTGAAGAAATTGTTGCTGCTTCGAAGCCGGTCTACTGCCCGGAGAGAGTGTTGACTCTGCTTCTTTGTTATCTGCAATGGCAATCTCTTCCATCGGTTGCTCGACCTGAGGACTGATGGGTGTACTATCCCCGGTGAACACTTCGTCTGACTGATGCTCCATGGAGCTGTTACGCACGATAAACAACAGCACAATGGCCACTGCGGCAACAGCAGCTGTCGCTGCGATACGTCTGCCCCACACCCGTAGTGTATGGGCTCGGGTGACCCTCCCATCCAACTCCCCCGCAGTGATAAGTTGATCGATGCCTTCCCACAATCCTTCCGGTGCTGTCTCCTCATGACGCTCCATGCGATTGCGCAGGTTATCTTGCCATTGATCGTTCATAGTGCTTTTTTTTTAACCGGTACAACTCTATCTCTTTCACCAGTATACCCTTGGCTCTGTGCAATTGTGAAGCGGAACTGCTTTCTGCAATGTGCAGTATGGATGCAATCTCCTTGTGACTTTTTTCCTCGAATACATAGAGGTTGAAGACAGTACGGTAACCGGGCGGAAGCGCACGGATCATCTCCAGAATGACCGGGGTGGGTATATCTTCGATGTCCGGCTCCCTATCTTCTGCCGGATTGGGTAGATCATCCTCCGCAAGGGTTGTGAACTGCATCTTCTCGTTTGCTTTCAGATGCCTCAATGATTCGTTTACCACGATGCGTGTCGACCACG
>CAZBFS010000337.1:0-1704 GCA_964491215.1 uncultured Proteiniphilum sp. | reverse complement strand
GGTAAGGAGATGTGTCGGTTTCATCGCCTACGTGGGTAGAGGCAAACTGATCGGTTTGTTCCTGTTTTGTGCCGTCTCCAATATAGGGATTGCTGATAAAAGCATGTTTGGACAACCAGCGATGTTGCTCATCAACGGCCTCTGTGATCTCTCGAACCATCTCCTTGTTCACAGGCATCATCAACTGCAACCGATTCAGATCATAATAGGTCTGGGGGCTGCCATCACCCTTAAATTCAGTGATTTTCAGCGGAGAGTCTTTTGTTGCCTCCTCAGCAGAAAGGTCCGAAATACGTTGATACTCTTTCTTCAGCAGATCAACCGATACGCGGCACTTACCGCCGTAGTGTGACAGGAGGTTCTGGTCATTTTCATCGGTATAATACTCTCCATAGATGACGTTTGATCCCCTACGGTGAACATAGATTGGTTTGTTCGTCTCAACATCGATAAAGGTAGGATGGGTGCGGCCATCATCTGTTGTTTGATGCTCCGGCAACCGGGTTTCCTCCAGCCATCTGATCGCATCGGGAACGCGGGCCAGATACTTCCGGTCACCGGTGTACTGATAGAACTTGAGGAGCAGCATCGCATTGGTGAAAGTTGTTGAAGGCATGAATGCGGCCGGCTCGTAGGTGCGGGCTCCGGCTGTTTGCATGTTGAGATCCAGCTGCTGACCCCATGCTCCACAGCCATCCTGCGAAATGAGGTAGAAATTCATACCCCTGTAGATGGGATCCAGGAATCGCTCCTCACCAAGGGTGAGGTAGCACTGCACCAGGAAATGGACATTCTCCCAGATCACATCATCGTTAAATGTGTAGAAAGATGTGTAGTCCGGGTGATTCTGTTTGTTGAAGTCATATCTCAAGGGGTAACGCTGTGGCCATCCTCCATTGGGATACTGACTTTTGAGGATGAAGTCAATCGCCTTGTCTAAAGCGGGTTTGTATGCCGGATCCAATTTTTCCAGATAGATGCGCAACAGGAAACGGGCGGCATCGGAGGTCACATCATCGTCGAAGGTGGAGTTCCCGTAATAGTGTTGGAACTCCTCCAGGCGCCAACCATTCTTGCCGATGGTGTTATACCATTTTTTCAATGAGCGGTCGCCGGCAAAATCGATCATGTAATTCCAGCCACCGTGGTTGCTTTGACCCCATATCAACGCATTGGCTGCTTTCTCAGCTGCCTGATAATAATAGGGATCTTCGGTAGCCCGATAAGCGTCGAGAAACAGATGCCCCATGCTGATGGTACCCGGGTGCTGCAGCCAGATCATTGTCTTGTATGCCTCCATCTCCCCCCATTGTCTGGAGAAATCGGGCAGGTAATACCAGAGATAACCTCCGTTGGTGCTGACATTTTCCACCATGTATTGGGTCGCTTTCAGCATGGTCCGTTCGGCTTCCTCTGTCAGTGTCTGCTCTTTGGCGGTAGTTAGATGAAAGAACGGCAGGATTATAAATAGCAGTAGTATCTGTTTAAAATTCAGCATGATTGGTTAGAGTTTAATGATTTATGGGGTTGTTGAGTTGAAGAAATTCCTCAACATTGAGTGCTTTGGGTGTGATGCGAACCTGCTCGATGGCTCCCTTGAACCAGGAGAGCTCATTTAGTCTGACTCCCAATGATGACTTACCGGTTTGGATGGGAGAGAAATCAATCTTCGTTTCGAGTTCTTTTTTTCCATTCACATAGGTA
>CAZBFS010000336.1:0-1706 GCA_964491215.1 uncultured Proteiniphilum sp. | reverse complement strand
ACCAGCAGCAGATCTATACCTACAAGGGTAACTTCTCCTACTACCTGGAGAAGCGGGAGGAGCGCCTGGCGGCACAGCAGACCGAAGGGGAACGGGCCCGCAACCTGTTACGCAAGGAGCTGGAATGGATGCGTCGTCAGCCGCAGGCACGTGCCACCAAGGCCAAGTCGCGCATCGATGCCTTCTATACGCTGGAGGAGAAGGCACAACAGCGGCGTGCCGATGAGGGCATCCGTCTGGCCGCCAAGGGGAGCTATATTGGCAAGAAGATCTTCGAGGCGAAGCATGTGAGCAAGCGGTTCGGAGAGGTGCAGATCACGGAGGATTTCAATTATGTCTTCTCCCGCTACGAGAAGATGGGGATCGTGGGCAACAACGGTACCGGCAAGTCCACCTTCGTGAAGATGCTGCTCGATGAGGTGCCACCCGATAGTGGCAGCTTCGAGATAGGCGAGACGGTACGCTTCGGTTACTACAGCCAGGATGGCTTGCTGTTCGACGAGCAGATGAAGGTGCTCGACGTGGTACAGGCGATCGCCGAGGTGATTGACCTGGGCAACGGACAACGGCTTACCGCCTCCCAGTTTCTGCAGCATTTCCTCTTCCCGCCGGAGAAGCAACACAACTACGTTTACAAGCTGAGCGGTGGTGAGCGGCGCCGCCTCTACCTCTGCACGGTGCTGATCACCAACCCCAACTTCCTGGTGCTGGATGAGCCGACCAACGACCTCGACATCCTCACGCTGAACATCCTGGAGGAGTACTTGCAGGGGTTCAGTGGCTGCCTGATCGTGGTGTCGCACGACCGTTTTTTCATGGACAAGGTAACGGATCATCTGCTGGTGTTCCACGGCGACGCCCGCATTCAGGACTTTCCCGGCAACTACACGCAGTACCGCGAGTGGAAGCAGCTGGAGGATAAAAAAGAGTCGGCAGAGGTAAAAACGACAAGGGTTGAAACAGAACCCCGCCGCACCAGATCGGAGGAGAAGAACAAACTCACCTTCAAGGAGAAAAGGGAGTTCGAGGGACTGGAACAGGAGATCGAGCAACTGGAAAAGGAGAAGGAGCAGATCACCGCACTTCTCTCCTCCGGCAGCCTAACGAATGAGGAATTGATGGAACGATCGACCCGTCTCTCCCAAATCATCGAGCTGATCGATGAGAAGACGATGCGCTGGCTGGAGCTAAGCGAGAAAGTTATTTAGACAGATTTTAAATATCTATCAATGAACCTTTTGTTTTTTACTTCGAGTGGGGAAATGATTACTTTTGCATGTTAAAACAGCAACCAAAATCATCAAACAACACATTATGACGAGTATCAAAGGAACAGAGACCGAACTGAACCTGCTGAAGTCCTTCGCGGGTGAGTCACAGGCCAGAATGCGCTACACATTTTATGCGAAAGCAGCGAAAAAAGAGGGATTTGAGCAGATCTCCGCAATTTTCCAGGAGACCGCCGACCAGGAGATGACACACGCCAAGCGTATGTTCAAATATCTCGAGGGCGGCATGGTGGAGATCACTGCATCCTATCCTGCCGGTATGATCGGCACCACGGCTGAGAACCTGAAGGCAGCAGCTGAAGGAGAGAATGAAGAGTGGACAGACCTCTATCCCCATTTTGCGGCAGTGGCCGAAGAGGAGGGATTCAAGGAGATCGCCACGATGTATCGACTCATTGCCAAGGCAGAGGCGGAGCA
>CAZBFS010000335.1:816-1724 GCA_964491215.1 uncultured Proteiniphilum sp. | reverse complement strand
ATTACTGAAGTATTAGAAGAGCATGGCAATGTAGAGGATGACTCTGATGTGTATGGTTTACTGCAAGATACAGTATATGAAATTATTTACCCCGATGAAGTAACACCCACACCGCCAACGCCACCGGATGGTGGGACGCCGACACCTAAGGTAAATTATGCATCCACTGAAGAGAAGGATTTTAATATTAGCGTTGGATTTGGTACCTCAGAGGAAGATGCTCTGGCAGAACTTATTGATACAGTCGGCGTTAAGGGTACTAAAGACGAAGAAGGGGAAGCATCCATAGAGTGGACTATCGCTAATTATGATGGTGAGGTTGCAGGTGACTATACAGCAACCGGTGTGCTTACTTTACCGAAAAATTGGGAAGGTGAACCTGATGATGTGGAAGCGACTGTGACGGTGGAAGATGAATCAGTTCCAGTGGTATCCGGCAGCATTGAGCGCGACCCGGGCAACACCGGTGGTGCTCTTACTGTAACAGTTGAAGATGACACCGTAACCTTTAGTAACGGTGAAATCAAGTGGTACCCAGAAGATATTGGCTTAAGCAGAGCAGCCGGAAACCGTGTAGGCGTGCAGATCAATGCACCTGCGGATTTTGATACCGAAGATGTAAAAGTAACCATTGGAGAGACTGAATACGGATGGGATGAAATCGAAGACGGTGACGGATATTTCTGGTGGTATCCGCTTGTAGAGGAAGTTGCGGATGAATTTACTGCCACGGTAAACTGGAACGAAGTTTCAACCCAGGTGTTCAAGGTAGTCATTGGTGACAATGTGACCTTAGAGCCAGCACCAGTAGAGCCTCAGGTTAGCTTTATCTTCACCGGGTTTGATAATTTCGTGCCTGGTGAAGAAAAAGAATTCAGCGTTACGGCCACCGCTACAGGAATAGACGA
>CAZBFS010000335.1:0-806 GCA_964491215.1 uncultured Proteiniphilum sp. | reverse complement strand
GCCAATTATGATGACATAGATGGCACCACAGGTAAAATCCAGTACCTGGTATTGAACGCTTCAGAGGATGAAGTCGGCGTATATGGTGATGAAACCTCTAAGGCAACAGTCAATGGTTTTGGCGTAGAAGCTTCATATGTTGAAGCAACTCAGACTTGGACAGTAACCGTTGATGGTTCTACAGTTAAAACCAAGATAGAAGGCCATAAAAACTATCCTGATAAATTTGAAGATGTAGGATTGCTGTTCTACGTGTCAAATGAAGCTGATAGACAAGACAGGTCAGAGACCATCATAGCAAGTGATTTTTCAAAACCAGTAGAGAAAGTCTCCGGCAGCATTGAGCGCGACCCGGGCAACACCGGTGGTGCTCTTACTGTAACAGTTGAAGATGACACCGTAACCTTTAGTAACGGTGAAATCAAGTGGTACCCAGAAGATATTGGCTTAAGCAGAGCAGCCGGAAACCGTGTAGGCGTGCAGATCAATGCACCTGCGGATTTTGATACCGAAGATGTAAAAGTAACCATTGGAGAGACTGAATACGGATGGGATGAAATCGAAGACGGTGACGGATATTTCTGGTGGTATCCGCTTGTAGAGGAAGTTGCGGATGAATTTACTGCCACGGTAAACTGGAACGAAGTTTCAACCCAGGTGTTCAAGGTAGTCATTGGTGACAATGTGACCTTAGAGCCAGCACCAGTAGAGCCTCAGGTTAGCTTTATCTTCACCGGGTTTGATAATTTCGTGCCTGGTGAAGAAAAAGAATTCAGCGTTACGGCCACCGCTACAGGAATAGACGA
>CAZBFS010000334.1:0-1731 GCA_964491215.1 uncultured Proteiniphilum sp. | reverse complement strand
TTTTTGCTGCAAAATCACTCTTTAATGAGTAGTTTTGCGGGTAAAAACCATAGGAGGCTATCTGCATATACCGCATGAGGCAACTGTTACGTGTTACATATCTTCTTCTCCTGTTGACACTCTTCATCCACTGCTCATCAGTCCGTCAGACGACGAGCACTGCAGATCAGACAGGTCAGCCCGCTGCATCGGAAGCCCTACAGGCCGATACGGCACCTGTTGACAGTGACACCCTTACAACCCTTCTCCCCGATAGTATCGCTAGCGACAGAGCCCTGGCAACCGACACCACACGACTCAAGCAGACAACCGATTCACTGGCTGCCCTTTCCGATACGCTTCTTACTGTCGACCAGGATTCCCTGATGTTCACTCCTCAGGATTCACTATCCATATCTGTTCAGGACTCACTTTCAATCCAGGCACAGGACTCCATGTCGGTAACGGAGAAACAAACACTGGAGGCAGCAGTCTTCTACACCGCCAAGGATTCGATGATTTTTACGGCTGACAACATGGGATATCTCTTCGGAGAAGCCGACATCAAGTATGGTGAGATGGGAATTAAAGGGGAGCTTATCACCATGGATATGGACAGCAGCATCATCTCCTCCACCTTCGGCGTGGACTCGCTGGGAAAAGAGTTTGGGTTACCCGTCTTCGCAGAGGGAGGCACCGAATATGAGATGAAGAAGGTACGCTACAACTTTGAGACCCGCAAGGCATTCATCCATAACGTGATCACACAGCAGGGTGAAGGTAACATCGTGGCCAACGAAGCCAAGATGAATGCCGACAACTCCTTTTACATGCGCAATGCCAAGTACACTACCTGCGATAACCACGATCACCCCCACTTCTACCTCAACCTCTCCAAGGCAAAGGTGCGACCCGATAAAGATGTGGTGACCGGCCCCGCCTGGCTGGTGGTGGCCGATGTACCTCTTTTCCCCATCGTGCTGCCCTTCGCCTTCTTTCCCTTCACCAAGACCTACTCTTCCGGTATCATCATGCCCAGCTACGGGGATGAGATGACACGCGGTTTTTACCTGCAAAACGGAGGCTATTACTTTGCACTTAGCGATTACATCGATCTCTCCCTCACGGGTGAGATATACACCAAGGGATCCTGGGGCGCCGGCGCCCGTTCCAATTACCGCAAACGCTACAAGTACTCGGGGAATTTGAATATCTACTATCTCAATACCGTCACCGGTGAACGGGAACTGAAAGAAGTGGTGCCGGAAGCATACTCGGTAGCAAAAGACCTACGCATCAACTGGACCCACTCACAGGATCCCAAGGCAAACATGTACCGCACCCTCTCGGCCAGCGTTAACTTCTCCACAAGCCGCAACAACCACCGTGACCTCAGCCGTCTCTACTCACGTGAGGCCTCCAACAACACCAAAAGCTCGAGCGTGAACATTACACAGCGCTTCCCCGACTCACCCTGGAGCCTCTCGGCCACCATGAGCATTAACCAGGTGTCGCGCGACTCCACCATCGCCGCCACGCTCCCCAACGTATCGATGAACATGAGCCGCATCAACCCCTTCAAACGGAAGAATGCTGTTGGTGAAGAGCGCTGGTACGAAAAAATATCAATGAGCTACTCGGGTGAATTCCGCAACTCCATCACCACGAAAGAGGACAAGTTCCCCAAGGCAAACCTGGTGAGAGACTGGACCAACGGTATGCGCCACAACATACCGGTGAGTGCCACCTTCT
>CAZBFS010000333.1:0-1732 GCA_964491215.1 uncultured Proteiniphilum sp. | reverse complement strand
CACATGCAGGAACTTGCATCCTGCCAGTTTAATATCATGCCCGACATACAAAAACCTTTCTCACCGGGTGAGAAAGGTCATCTTATTCTTTTATCTGCGTCAGTATACGATATGATATGCCAGTCTCACCCTCTGAATTCTTCCAGAAGTAGAATAGAAATGACTAGAATATCAATATTGCGAACCATGCTGTTGTATCCGTTTACTGTTTGATGGATGCAAAGTAAAGCCAAAAAAACGAACCCGCAAAATATTTCGCAATTATTTTGCCCAAAAAATTACATTTTGACAATCCGGACGCCCATTATCTTCTCATTTAACACAATAAAGACCAATAAACTATTCACGCTACCAGTCGTTTATCTTATTGGGACCACTAGATATCAGTGATACGAAAAAAGCAGAAGAAAATTGGCATGTCAAACAAAAAAGGCGTGACAGCATTAAACTGAACAAAGAAGACGCAGGAAAGAGATCATAATTCCAACAAATAGAAGCAATTCCTCTTATTTCGATTATTTTTGCATTATGTATTACAAAGCAGATACCGTCAGAGGAAAAATGGACGAGGCCGGGAGAAAAGGAACACCTTTTCTCTTCGGATTGAAGTTCGAGGGGGATGAGGGATTCTTCCTCCCCCATCCGCTGAGGCAACAGGAGCTGTTGTTCGATATCGACGGGCAAAGCAATGCCCCCCCTCATCCCGATAATACTCCCTCCTTCCGTTTCGACGCTGATCCGGAGTCGTATGATACCTACCGCACCCGGTTCATGACGGTGATGGGGGGACTGCGCCGCGGCGACAGCTACCTCACAAACCTCACCATCCACACCCCCATCTGGAGCTCCCTCTCACTTGAAGAGATCTTCCAGCACAGCAGGGCTCGCTACCGGCTTCTGATTCCCGGCAGACTGGTATGCTTCTCTCCCGAATGTTTCGTAACCATACAGAACAAACGCATTGCCACCTTCCCGATGAAGGGCACCATCGAGGCCTCACTGCCGGGGGCACAGAACATCATCCTCAGCGACCCGAAAGAGAGTGCAGAACACAATACCACCGTCGACCTGCTTCGCAACGACCTGAGCCGTGTTGCCAAAGGGGTGTCGGTGAAGCGTTTCCGATACCTGGAGAAGCTGGAAACCAGTCGCGGGGAGATATTGCAGGTGAGCTCCGAGATCGAGGGAACCCTCCCGGCAAACTACAGGGAACAGCTCGGCACCATCCTCTTCTCCCTGTTGCCGGCCGGCTCTGTATCGGGAGCCCCCAAGAAGGCTACCCTGCAACTGATCCGTGTCGCCGAAGAGGAGCCACGCGGTTATTACTGTGGTGTGGCAGGCTACTTCAACGGTCATTCTCTCCACACCTTCGTGATGATTCGCTTCATTGAACAACGGGGGGAGCAACTCTTCTTCCGCAGCGGTGGCGGCATCACTGCCAACAGCAATTGCCTGAGCGAGTACCGTGAAGCGATACAAAAAATATATTTACCCTTTCAATCCTCCTAACCCATGTTTCTGGAATCAATCTGCATCATCGAAGGCCGGCCGCAAAACCTGGAGGCACACCAGGAAAGAATGCTCCTTACCGCTGCTCACCACGGCTTCACGGCCCCACAACTACCACAGCCCACTCCACTGCTGCCAGGTCACCTCACACATGGCAAAGTGAAATGGCGCATACAATACAGAGAAGAGATTCTGTTCATGGAATTCAACCCCTACAGGCCGA
>CAZBFS010000332.1:0-1745 GCA_964491215.1 uncultured Proteiniphilum sp. | reverse complement strand
AGTGCCATAAAAGCTCATCGATATAGACCAGGTTCATGTTGTAGTGGTGCATCTGCGTGTTGTTGCGGGGGTTGCGACTGATGTAGCCGTTGCTGTACATCTGTGTACCCCACCTCTTCTCAGCCCTGGTCAGGTTCAGCACCGAATCCTGTGCCGGATGTGCGATCACCGGCGGAACCTCTGTCACCTGTGAGGCGGCATAACCATTGAAATGCCTTCTGGCACGATCATGCCACCCGATGGCATCGCCGGTATAGGCGGCGCGCCAACCGTTGAGGGGCATGCGCCAACCGATGGCACCATGCTGCCATACAGCGGTCTCCTCATCCCAGATACCATCGGCAGCGATGCTGAGTGCTCCTCCCAGGGTGTTGAAATAGGGATCAGGTGTGTTGACCTTCACCGTGCCTGCAATGCTGCTCCGTTTCTGTTCTGCCTCTTCAAAGAGGGAAGAGAGCATCTCCTCTGTAAGCGCCTCACCGTCGTCAGCCTTTATCACCAGATAGATCTCATCACCTTTTAAAGGTGATTGGGCAACCAACAGGGGTCTGTTGCCGCTCACCTCTGAACGGGTGAGGGCGGAAACGGTGTTGAGACTATAGGGAGAACCAAGCTTCAGGGTGGCTCCTTCGGAGAAGAGACCGGTGGTATAAAGAGGGCCGCCTCTGGTGCCCTCACCATAGGTCAGCCGGAACGATTCGCCACGGATCGCAAACCGGTTGCCCTCACAGGCATCAGCCTTGAGTGCGAACGCCTCGGGATCATCTACCCCCAGGTCACCATTTCGGGAAAAACGGCGGTTGCTGGCACCGCCGAAGAGGGTGACCAGTGTTCCACCCTCAGGTAGATCACTTGCCTCAACCCGCAGGATGATGCCTTCGGCATCTGCCAGCGCCAGAGCGGTGATCGTCAGGCTGCCCCTACCCAGCAGGGGATCTTTGATCTCGTAGATGCGGCTCCCTGGCCTGTAGATCGATTTCACATATTCCGCATCATTCAGCCAGAGGCTCTTCCCGCCGTAGAGCATCCCCAGCTGAATGTTGCCCCCCATGTGCGGCATAAAAAGACCAAATTCGGGCATATCACCCGTTTCGATCCTGAAAGCAGTGTTGGTGCCGTAGAGGGCGCGGTTAAATTTCCGGTTGCCGTTCACGATCACGAAATCCTCTCCCTCGGGAGTGTATCTCAGTTGTCGCTCCTTGTTATGCCAGGAACCCATCGGTTGAGCAACCACGGAGGTAGCAACAATAAAAAGCAACAACAGCGAAAAAAGCGTTCTCATAGACATCATTTTTCCCGGGCAGGTCCGGCACAACGGCCGGATCCTCTCTTCCCGGTTCAAATTAGTAATTAGGGCATGGGAGCCAGATCCTCCCACTGTACGTTCCATTTTCCATTTTTAGGGAATCCGGGGGTGTTCTCTTCATTTCCGTCCCAGCCGGCACACATCATAGCCACGGCAGTGAGCAATCCTCCGTTACCGGGCAGATATACACGCAGCCGTGCATCCTGGTAGTTGTGACCGTTCACCAGATAGGTATTGGTCCTTTTGTCCATCATCAAGGCACCCACAGCTTTCTCCGGATCACCCAGGCGGGCAGCACTCATGGCGGTCATCGGGTAGTCCCAGCCCCATGTTTTACCCCAGTTCCAGTTGTCCCAGATCCAATTCAGCGTGTTCTGCATGTAATCGCGGCGCACCAGCTTCGATTCGGGCATCATACCCAATGCACCCAGCACTGCCG
>CAZBFS010000331.1:0-1747 GCA_964491215.1 uncultured Proteiniphilum sp. | reverse complement strand
ATTTATCGAATTTAAAACCGGCTGAAGGAGCCACCACAACCCGCAAAAGAATTGGACGCGGTCAGGGTTCGGGTAAGGGAGGTACTTCAACCAGAGGACATAAGGGACAGAAATCAAGATCGGGTTACTCCAAAAAGGTAGGCTTTGAAGGTGGTCAGATGCCGTTGCAGCGTCGCGTGCCCAAGTTCGGGTTCAAGCCTCTGAAGCGTACGGAGTACAGGGCCATCAACCTGGAAACACTCCAGGAGCTGGCTGACTCACTGAAGGTGAGCAAGATCAACCCCGAGGTGCTGATTGGTGCCGGACTGGTTTCGGCCAAGCACCTGGTGAAAATTCTCGGAAGAGGGACTCTGACGGCCAAGTTGGATGTTGAAGCACACGCTTTCTCCAAGACAGCAGAAGAGGCCATTACCTCTGCAGGTGGAACCGCTGTAAAACTCTGAAAAAATGGGATTTGTACAAACAGTTAAAAATATATGGAAGATAGAAGACCTCCGTCAGAGGCTTATTATCACCATTGGTTTTATCGCCATCTACCGGTTCGGATCGTTCGTGGTATTGCCCGGGATCAATCCTGAACAGCTTGTGGCACTGCAGTCAAATGCCAGTACCGGTCTTTTGAGCCTTCTCGACATGTTCTCGGGAGGTGCTTTTGCCAATGCCTCTATCTTTGCCCTGGGAATCATGCCCTACATCTCCGCGTCGATTGTGATGCAGCTGCTCGGCATCGCCGTGCCTGCCTTCCAGAAGATGCAACGCGAGGGTGAGAGCGGACGTACCAAGATCAACCAGTACACACGCTACCTGACGGTAGCCATCCTGCTGGTGCAGGGTCCTGCCTACCTCTACGGAGCTGTGGGTGGTGCCATCCCCGGCGGATTCTGGGACTGGGTGTTGCCCTCCACGGTGATCCTCGCCGGCGGTAGCATGTTCGTGCTCTGGCTGGGTGAACGAATCACCGACAAGGGTATCGGCAACGGTATCTCGTTCATCATCCTGATTGGTATCATCGCACGACTACCGCACTCGCTGGTGGCCGAATATGACCGGTTGATCGATGCTCCGGGGGGACTGATCCTCCTGCTGCTCGAACTGCTCTTCCTGGTGGCGGTGACTGCTGCAGCGATCATGCTGGTACAGGGTGTCCGCAAGGTACCCGTACAGTATGCCAAGCGTATCGTGGGCAACAAGCAGTATGGCGGTGTGAGACAGTACATCCCGTTGAAGGTGAATGCTGCCAATGTGATGCCCATCATTTTTGCACAGGCAATCATGTTTATCCCGATCACCATCGCGCAGTTCTCTGCCGGTGAAGGTGGGGGCTTCTGGGTGGCATTGATGGATTTCACCAGCTTCTGGTACAACTTCATCTTCGCACTGTTGATCATCGCCTTCACCTACTTCTACACGGCGATCACGGTGAACCCGGTGCAGATGGCGGAAGACCTGAAACGCAACAACGGGTTTATCCCTGGCGTGAAACCGGGTAAGAGAACGGCTGAGTATATCGACACCATCATGTCGAGGATCACGCTGCCCGGCTCTGTCTTTCTGGCAATAGTGGCCATCCTTCCTGCTTTTGCAGGTCTGATGGGTATCAATTCGCAGTTTGCACAGTTCTTTGGTGGTACATCGCTGCTGATTCTTGTAGGTGTGGTACTCGATACCCTCCAGCAGATTGAGAGTCACCTGTTGATGCGTCACTACGACGGCTTCCTCAAATCGGGTGCCAAGATCAAGGGCAGAA
>CAZBFS010000330.1:0-1766 GCA_964491215.1 uncultured Proteiniphilum sp. | reverse complement strand
CCTATCCTGAACATTAAAAGATGGCCCGGATCAGGTCCATGCCGTTGGCATAGAGCACCAGGCCGAAGAGCAGTATCATGCCTGCTATCTGGGCGTACTCCATGAACTTCTCGTTGGGCTTACGGCGTGTGATCACCTCGTAGATGAGGAACATCACGTGGCCGCCATCGAGTGCCGGTATGGGCAGGATGTTCATGAAGGCAAGGATCACCGAGAGGAAGGCGGTCATCAACCAGAAGGCCTGCCAGTTCCACTGTGCCGGGAAGAGGTTGCCGATGGCGCCGAAGCCACCCAGCGAAGAGGCGCCCTCCTTTGTGAAGACATATTTGAACTGCGCCACGTAGTCCTTCAATGTTTGGATACCCATCCGGATACCGGCCGGGAAGGACTCAAAGAAGCCGTAGTGCAGCGTCTCGGTGCGATAGATCTGGGGTGCCGCCATGGCGTAGAAGCCGAGGGTGCCGGCACTGTCCACCGCGATGGAGGTGCTCTGTAGGGCACTGTTCCGGTAGAAGTAGAGTGTCACCTCGCTGTTGCGGTGACTGTCGAGTGTAGCACGCAGGTCGCTGAAGACGGGGGTGGTGATGCCGTTAACAGCGGTGATGCTATCGCCCTGTTGTAATCCGGCAACATCGGCGGCACTTCCCTCCATGGTCTGGTAGACCACTGTCGGCACGCGGTAGGCAGCGAAGCCCTCCTTGTCGGTGAGCAGCGTCTGCATCAGGCCTTCAGGGATGGTGAGCACCACCTCCTGACCGTCGCGCAATACAGTCACCCGGTCGGCATCGGCTATGTCGAGCAGGGTGCGTACGCCGAAGCGTTCCAGCTCCTTTTCATCGGCACGCAGCAGGATGTCGCCATCCTGAAAGCCGGCATTGCGGGCTGCCTGGCTGTACTCCATGCCTTGTGTCACGTTGCGCAGTGGCAGGTAGCTATCGCTCCAGGCGAAGAGCACCATGGAGTAGATGAAGAAAGCGAGCAACAGGTTGAAGAGCACGCCTCCAACCATCACCAGCAGGCGCTGCCAGGCCGGCTTGGCACGGAACTCCCACGGCTGGGCGGGCTGAGCCATCTGTTCCTTGTCCATCGACTCGTCTATCATGCCGGAGATCTTGACGTAACCGCCCAATGGCAGCCAGCCCACGCCGTACTCCGTGTAGCTACCCTTCGGCTTGAAACGGAAGAGTGCGAACCAGGGATCGAAGAAGAGGTAGAATTTCTCCACCCTTATCTTGAACAGACGGGCGAAGAGGAAGTGGCCGAACTCGTGGATGACCACCAGTATGGATAGACTCAAAATGAGTTGGAGTGCCTTGATAAGAAATATTTCCATTGATTGATGTGTTGATTAGTTGATTGGCTGATGTGATGATTTGGTGATGTGGTGATGTGATGATGTACTAATGAGCCAGTTCGCTGATGATGGCGCGCGTTTCGGCATCCGATTGCAGGTAATCATCGAGTGATGGTGTCTGAACGAAGGATGCCTTCTGCATCGTCTCCGCTATCAGGCGGCTCATCTGGGTGTAGCCTATCCGCTCCTGCAGGAAGAGCTCAACGGCCACCTCGTTGGCGGCGTTGAGGATGCAGGGCATGTTGCCACCGGTGCCGATGGCTTCGTAGGCATATGTGAGGTTGGGGAACTTCTCCCTGTCGGGTCGCTCGAAGGTGAGCTGTGAAAGTGTGAAGAAATCGACCGGCGGGATCTCCGATTTGAGCCGCTCCGGATAGGAGACGGCATACTGGATGGGCATCCTCATATCGGG
>CAZBFS010000329.1:1499-1770 GCA_964491215.1 uncultured Proteiniphilum sp. | reverse complement strand
CCCCTTTGAAATTATCGATTTTCTTGTAAATAACGGAGGCAACGCAAATGCCTCTGATTTATATTGTCTTGACAGGTGTAATACCCTGTGCTAAGATATTCTTTGCTCGCGGGAGCGGGCAAGGCGCTGTTCTTTGAAAGTTGAATAGGGTAAGGATGGTCCAGCGGGTTCTTTATCTGATATAAGATGAAGACCTTGTGAATAGAGCCAGAATTTCGAAGGTGTAAACTGGAGAGTTTGATCCTGGCTCAGGACGAACGCTGGCGGCGTG
>CAZBFS010000329.1:0-1489 GCA_964491215.1 uncultured Proteiniphilum sp. | reverse complement strand
ATAAATAACGGAGGCAACGCAAATGCCTCGGATCACATTTTTCTTGACAATCATCTTAAGGAAGATGGGGCCAGAAACCAAAATCCGGCTCTAATTCCAGTAGATCTCAGTCCGCATAAGATGAGGCATACATTAGCAATGGAACTTGTTGATTCTGGCGTAGAACTGATCTACATCAGAGACCTTCTTGGACATGCAAGCATCAAGACCACTGAAATATATGCCCGGACCGATTCGGCCAAAAAAAGAGAGGCCATCGAGGCAGCAAGTAAAGATATCGTTTCAAGAGAGGAGGCGCAGTGGGAAAACAACATCCGATTGAAAGACTGGCTGAAAAACTTTAACCGCAGATGATTATGTAAAGATATCCGGCATCCACTTCCGTTATGTATTGAAAGAGACAGGTTTTCTTTACATAACCTTTGCTTTCAGGATCGCTCTTCCGACATAGATAAACGCTAAAACCCATGGCCTGCTTGAATTTATCAAACTCGTAGGTATAGATGATATCACCGTAGTTCTCGCTAACAGCCACCAGCTTGTCCTGATCAAACACCACCTCATCGGGAACGCCGCCTAAGTAATCAAAACAAGCTCTGAGCATCTGAACCAGCATGGCGGTGGTCAAGGACTTGTCCGCCCATTGGCCGTATTTGTAACGTGAATACGCCAGCACTGCACCCATGGCATAAACAGTAGTGTAACCACCGGCATTATTGCGCACTCTCTTCTGACCGAAATCAACCTGGAGCTGTCTACCAAGCGGCAGATCGGCTACGGCCTGGTACTGCCGGGTTAACTCAGGCTTCGGCAGGTCGTATTTCTGGCGCAGTTCGGCAACGTAGCGCCTCAGCGTCCTTTCACGTACAGAGAAATCATTGTAGTGCTCTTTAAGCCAGTCTAATATCTGGCCACTTGTGATATTAGGGTTCTCCCGGATCCACTTCAAGATCACATCCCGGTAATGCTTTAGCTTTTTCGAACGATTCTTACCCTTTTGACGCATTGCAGCAAATTCGTCGGGGGTTGCTTCCCAGTACTTGCTGACTGTTTTTACATCGATCTCTAGTTTCCTGGCCACTTGTGCTTTTTTCAATCCGATCTGCTTTAGTTGATGAATTTCGCTGAACATATTCCACCTCAACAAATGTTCTCCACCCCCTTGGTTACCTGAAATACTATCAGATAAATTCCAAAGTGTGGGAAATAACATCCGTTTTTATTGGCCGAAATTCATCCATTTTATTTTACCGTTTACACCTCGGTGCAGGCGAAGTCTTTGCTGACTCATCTGCCCGGCGAGATACGGGCCAGAAGAGAAGTATCGCCGGAAGAAGCCTGGCTTGTGGCCTATGATGCCATTCGTTTTCTGGAGCAAGGTCTTTTAGAGCTATCCCTGGGTCAGGTCGAGCTGCCCTGCGTAGAGGGGCTTGGCAGCCATTTTCGACAGGCTCGCCGGGACCAACCGGAAAAGCTGGTCAAGCTGACC
>CAZBFS010000328.1:0-1778 GCA_964491215.1 uncultured Proteiniphilum sp. | reverse complement strand
AAGACCGTTTTAAAGAGGGTCAGCGATATCCCCGATTGGGACCCCACCAGCACCGGTGCTATACCCAGCGGCTTCGTCGCTTTGGATAAAATCCTGGGAGGGGGATTTCGTCCCGGTGAAGTTACCATCTGGAGCGGGACTAATTCCTCCGGGAAAAGCACCCTGCTGGGGCAGGTACTGCTGGAGGCCATCGATGCGGGCCATCCGGTCTGCGCCTATTCCGGCGAACTGCCGGAGCGGATATTCCGCTACTGGTTGGAGCTGCAGGCAGCCGGGCCTGATAACCTGGAGGCGGTCACCGGCAGTGACACGAACGAAACGGTCTACCGACCAGACACCAAAGTAGTCAAAGTGATGCGGCGGTGGTACCGGGATTACCTTTTCCTGTACGATGGCAGCCATGCTGATGCTACTGATAATGTGCTGGAGGCATTCGTTATGGCGTCGGCAGAGTATTCCTGCCGGGTGTTTCTGCTGGACAACCTGACCATGACGGTCAGCCGCCTCAATGCCCGCGACCAGTACCGGGCGCAGCGGGAATTAATACTAGAGGCGGTACGCTTTGCCCGGGAAACCCCGGCCCACGTCCATATCGTGGTCCATCCCCGTAAGACCCCGGGGACGGTAAAGCTGGGCAAGCACGACATCGGCGGCAGCGGGGATATTACCAACCTGGCTGATAATGTACTGGTTTTAGCCCGCCCTGGCGGCAGGGAGAATAAAGAGAATTTTGCAGGCGATGCCCGTTTGACCGTACTTAAAAACCGTTTCGGCGGGCGGCAGGATTTAGACATCCACCTGAACTTCGACCCCGCCTCCCGGCGGTTCTATCCGGTGGGAGGCAGGGCGGATGACAGGGAGTATGGGTGGATGAGAGGAGGAAGCGGATTTGAGTTTACAAATAGGAACCAAAGTATATAGACCAGTCTGGAAAAAGGGTACGCCCGACGTATGGGAACAAGAAATAGTCAAGTGCCAAACTCGTGGTGGCGTAGTTTTTTATTTTACCAAAAGCGAAGGGTTTTCAAGGAAGGCAATAGGTAGAAGTATCTTCCTGACAGCAGAAGAAGCGTGGGCTGAACACGAAAGGATACGGAAAGAATACCCAAACGGTCTGCCTTTGTTAAAACCAACGACAATAAGGTAGCTGTATATTCCAAACTGTGGGCTAAGACAAACGGCACGAAAGGAGAGGAATCAAGTGGCAGGAAACGGAGGCAAAGGCAGGAACCGGCGGGGCTTGGCGGGTAATGATGTATCCGACCAGGGCTATGCCATTTCAGAATACTGGCGTCTGGTTAACTGCGGCAATCCCCGCTGCCTGAAATGCCAGAGTGGCCCGTCCCATGGGCCTTACCTATACGAACGCTACCGCGATGAAGATGGGAGAACCCACACCGTTTACCGGGGTCGGGCATAGGAGGATTATAGATGATAAAAACGAGTACAAGCAAGCGCGATACCTGGGACGCTTATGTTTTGCCTGATGGCCTCTGGCTGGCCCTGCCCCTGATTCCCCCCAGCCAGAACCAATACCTCCGGTGGCATTGGGCCAAGCGCAAACGCTACCTGGACCAGCTGGGGCAGGATATAGCCTACCTGGCGATGGCCTGCCGGTGTCCCCAGTTTAAAAAGGCCACCGTGCATATCACCTACTTCTTCCCGGACAAACGGCACCGGGACAAGGATAACTACAACGGCAAATTCCTCCTGGATGCTCTGCGCCGGGCCGGCATCCTGGAGGACGACCGGGCTGATTTAATCAGTCTGCCCCAACC
>CAZBFS010000327.1:0-1780 GCA_964491215.1 uncultured Proteiniphilum sp. | reverse complement strand
GATCTGTCACATATGCTCCCATATCATCGTCGATCTGCGCTTCATAGGTCTCGGTTAGCGCGTACCAGGTAGGGGTATGGTAAGCCAGTCCCAGACGTAGCTCATGTACAGGCCTGTAGATTGCTCCAAACTTGGCACTGACGCCGGCACCCCTGGTGGTAAGCCAGTTGGTGAGGGTGTATCCACCGTTGTCGAAATCTTCAAGGTAATCCGATTCGAGGCTATAGGAGATATCCTTGATGGAGAGGGCAAAGCCCAGGTTTAGCACGCTGCCCAGCGTGGTACCCACCGTGAAGTCGTAGTTGTCTATATAACCTCGCTCACGAAGTCGGATCTCGCTGACAGGAGCAGGCTCGTTAGTCACCGGCAGGTAGTGATTGCCTGCATCATTCACCGGATCAATCAGCCAATTGTTGTAACCCAGCACTGTTAACCAGGGCATATCCATAAAAGGATCAGGAAGATTATCACCCTTCTCCAGGTAGAGGGGGTCAATACCGGCACTGGTTTTGGCGATGTAATCGAGGAGTGTACCCTTGGCAGTGCCAATTGCCGAGATATCCCTGTCGAACGACTGTAGCTTGTTGTAGGAGAAGCCGAAATTGACCAGCGGCATCGCATCGTTGCGCAACGGGAAGTAACCGACGAAGCCAAGGTTATCCATGTCGAAACGGCTTTTGGTGGCTGTCCGATCGCCCACGACCGACTGGTTGCCCGACAGGTTGAAAGTACCTACCACTTCTGAACTACGATAGACCGCGATGCCGGCCGGGTTGATAGCGATAGCGCTCTGATCGCCGCCTAGGGCACCGAATGCACCGCCCATCGACATGGCACGTGCGGTGCCGAAGAGCCCTTCACGGGAGAAGCGCAGGGCTTCCACCTCCCCCTGTGCAAAGAGAGAAGTGGAGACCAGAAGCAAAGTGCTTATAAGATATGTGATTTTATTCATACTGCATTGACATTATGTTTGTTTGAACCAATACTATCTATCTCACTACTATTTTTTACCTGCGGCTTCCACCGGAGCTGCGACCGGATGATCCGGAGCTCGAAGAGGAGCTACGACTCGTCGATCCGGAGCTGGAGCTGGATGAAGAGCTGCGACTGGGTGTTGAGTAGGTAGAGCTTCTCGTGGAGGTGTTGCTCCGCGAAGGGGTGCTGTATGTAGATGAGCGGTTCGACTGTGTACTACGTGAGGGGGTGCTGTAACTCCTGTTCCGGTTGGTTGTGGTGGAACGCTGATAGGTTGTACCACTTCTTCCGGATGTTGTGGAGCTCCTCTGATAGGTTCTGTTGTCACTGCTGCTTCTGCTGGTGGAATAGGTTTCCGTACGGCTGTTAGGAGCAGTGCCATAAACCGATCTGTTGCGGGTGGTGCCACTCCGTTCAATAACCCTGCCTGTTCTGGAATCCAGTACCCTGCCGTTGTTGTCGATGATACGTGTTCTGGGCGTACTGGAAACGCTGCGGCTGCTCGACGTGGTACTTCTGCCGGAGAGGGCACTGCGCGTATTGGTTGTAGCACTTCTGCCGGAGAGAGCTGAACGTGTTGCTGCTGACGACCGTCCTGAGAGTCCGGCGGTGAGTGTGTTGTTCCTGTTGGCTGAACTTCTTCTGTATACCCCGCTGCTTCTACCGGAACGGTTTTGCGTCAGGCTACTGTAATAACCGTCATAGAACCCGTGTGAGTATCCACCACCGTAATAGCCACCGTATCCGTAATACCAGGGATCATACCATCCTCCGTAATACCAGGGACTGTGCCAGCGGCTGTAAT
>CAZBFS010000326.1:0-1781 GCA_964491215.1 uncultured Proteiniphilum sp. | reverse complement strand
TTCCGGAGTAGATACGGTCAAGGAGCTGCGTACCCGCAATGCGGAAAACCTTTATGCCAAGCTGCAGGAGGTAAATGAAGATAAGAAGCTTGTACGTCGTCTGCCATCACTGAGTCAGGTGACTCAGATGATTGAGGATGCAGGCAAGTCAGAAGTACGAATGACTTACTGATCATTTCTGTTACCCAATAAATAAAAGACGTCTGATGCATCAGCCGTCTTTTTATATTATATCAGTATATGTTCTTTCTTGATGTTGAGCAATAATCCCTCACAGGCATCTTCCAGCAGATCGAGCACCAGCTCGAAGCCTGAGGCTTCACCGTAATAAGGATCGGGAATGTGGTCTTGAAGCTTGCGGAACTGCACCAGGTAGTCGGTCATCAGATGAATCTTATCCGCTTCCTCCCTGTTCGCAGCCATAGCCCGCACCGTTTTGTAATTGTTTTCATCCATCACAAGGATGTAATCGAAGGTTGAGAGATCCTGCCTGGTGAACTTTCTGGCACGGCTGCATAAGTTGTACCCTCTTTTCTCACCGTGTAATCGCATTCGTTCGTCGGGCAGCTCTCCCTCATGCCATCCCGAGGTGCCGGCGGAGTCCACCTCAATCAGATCCTGAAGGCCGTTTTTCTCTACGATGCCCATCATGATTCCCTCTGCTGCAGGTGAGCGGCAGATGTTACCCAGACAAACAAAAAGCAACCGGATCTTCTTTTTCTTTCCTTGTGTAGGATTCATAAGCTCAATAGAAGTTTACAGTTCAATAACCTCAACAATGGATGCAAAGATAAGTGATTTTGGAAGAAGTCCAAAAAAAATATGAGTTAGTTGATGCAGGAGTGGGTGTAAATGGCATCGCTGTTTGACTGTTTTGGGAATTTTGCTATCTTTGCACCCTTGCCGCCAATCTTCTTTAATGCGGCATCCGAGTGATTTGAACAATGAATAGAAACCCCAACAATGAGAAGGTAGGGCCACTGCAGCAGGCTGCTGTTGCCGTACCTGAGAAAAAGGCAAAACTGGAGATCGAAAAGAACAGGATCCGGCGGGGGCTCTACCTGGCCGGGGGCACCCTGTCACTGGCACTGGCCATCCTCGGGATCGTGCTGCCGGGATTGCCTGTTACACCACTGGCTCTCTTGTCGGCCTTTCTGTTTGCCAAAAGTTCAGAGCGACTCTACAACTGGCTGCTGAACAACCGTGTACTGGGCCCTCGCATCAAAAACTACCAGCGCCGCAAAGGGGTGACACGCAAAGGGAAAGTAGGGATCATTGCCTTTATGACAGCGATGGTACTCTTTTCTTCCTTTGTGGTGATCCACCACATGCCGGTGAGGATATTGATTCTCTCTCTCGGCCTGATCGGCTTGATTGTAGTCTGGTTCTTTGTACCCACCGCCATCGATGATTTCGCTCCTGCCGGGGAGGAGAAAGATAAAAAAGAGAAATAAAATAGTCCGGATTATTAAACCATCAAGGCCTCAACCACGCAGGTAGGCGAAATAGTGCTTCACCACCTTCTTTGAGAGCAGTTCGATGTTAAGCATATCCGATGCACGGGAGATATCATTTACCGTGCCGTCCTTGTAGAGAATATCGATGCTGTCATCCTTCTCGCTGTACATGTCGGTTGAGAGCTTATCGGATGAGATGAAGTTGGCAGCTTCCTGCTCCGTGATGCTGTACTTTTCAGCAAATGTTTTTTTTAGCTTCTCCGTACGCTCTTCACCGAAGGGTTGCACGGAAATCTCAATCTTGAATAGACGGCGGTTGACCAT
>CAZBFS010000325.1:0-1781 GCA_964491215.1 uncultured Proteiniphilum sp. | reverse complement strand
AGATCTACTTCCTGCCGGTGACACCTCTCTTCGTGGAGAAGGTGATCGCCCGCGAACAGCCCGACGGCATCCTGCTTGCCTTTGGCGGACAGACTGCACTCAACTGCGGCGTGGAGCTCTACAAGAGAGGTGTCTTCGAGAAGTACAATGTGCAGGTGCTGGGTACACCGGTACAGGCGATCATGGATACCGAGGACCGCGATCTCTTCGTCAAAAAGCTGGACCAGATCGGGGTGAAGAGTATCAAGAGCTTTGCCGCCGCCACCATGGAGGATGCTCTGCTGGCCGCCGACAGACTGGGCTACCCCATCATCGTGCGGGCCGCCTACGCACTCGGGGGACTGGGCTCCGGCTTCTGCAACAACGAGGATGAGCTGCGTGCCCTCGCCGGCAAGGCGTTCAACTACTCCGATCAGCTACTCATCGAGAAATCGCTCAAGGGGTGGAAGGAGATCGAGTATGAGGTGGTGCGCGACCGCTACGACAACTGCATCACCGTCTGTAACATGGAGAATTTCGACCCGCTGGGCATCCATACCGGTGAGAGCATCGTGGTGGCTCCCTCGCAGACCCTTACCAACAGTGAATATCATAAGCTGCGGGAGCTGGCCATCCGCATCATTCGCCACATCGGCATCGTGGGTGAGTGTAATGTGCAGTATGCCTTTGATCCGGAGTCGGAGGACTACCGCGTGATCGAGGTGAACGCCCGCCTGAGCCGCTCTTCGGCACTCGCCTCCAAGGCGACCGGCTATCCGCTGGCGTTCGTGGCAGCCAAGCTGGGACTGGGCTACGGGCTGTTTGACCTGAAGAACTCGGTCACCCGCTCCACCAGCGCCTTCTTCGAGCCTGCACTCGACTACATCGTGGTGAAGATCCCGCGGTGGGACCTGGGTAAGTTCAGCGGCGTCTCGAAGGAGATCGGCTCCAGCATGAAGTCGGTGGGTGAGATCATGGCCATCGGCCGCACCTTCGAAGAGGCCATTCAGAAAGGACTGCGCATGATAGGCCTGGGGATGCACGGCTTCGTGGAGAACAAGGAGCTGAAGATCGATGACATCGACAAGGCGTTGCATGAGCCTACCGACCAGCGTATCTTCGTGATCAGTAAAGCCTTCCGTAAAGGTTACACGGTGGAGCAGATCCATGCATTGACGAAAATAGACAGATGGTTCCTACGGAAACTCTATCAAATAATAGAGACTGCGGAATCGCTGGAAGCATATCAACCGGAAACCATCGATTTCAGGGCAGCACAAAACAACGGGTTCGATGAGCTGTTGCGGCACGCCAAGCAGCAGGGCTTCTCCGATTTCCAGGTGGCACGGGCCGTTTGGAAGGAGCTGATCACCGACGAATCACCCCACATCATACGTGCCTACCGGAAACAGCTGGGACTGCTGCCGGTGGTCAAACAGATTGATACGCTGGCGGCCGAGTATCCGGCGCAGACCAACTACCTCTACCTCACCTATAACGGATCGGAGAACGATGTGCATTACCTGGGTGATCACCGTTCGGTGGTTGTGCTGGGATCGGGCGCTTACCGCATCGGCTCCTCGGTGGAGTTCGACTGGTGCTCGGTGAATGCACTCAACACGGTCCGGAGTGAGGGATACCGCTCGGTGATGATCAACTACAACCCGGAGACGGTCTCCACCGACTACGACATGTGCGACCGCCTCTACTTCGACGAGCTCTCCTACGAGCGGGTGATGGATATCATTGAGCTGGAGAACCCGCATGGCGTCATCGTTTCGGTGGGAGGGCAGATCCCCAAT
>CAZBFS010000324.1:0-1798 GCA_964491215.1 uncultured Proteiniphilum sp. | reverse complement strand
TTATACACATGAAAGAATTTGCGAAGTACTTCGGAGTGATTGTAATGCTCATTGGTGTTGCCGTGTTGGTGATGCCTTTCCTGATGGGCTCAACAACCAATACCAATCTGATCATCGGTTTGTTGTTGGTAGTGGAGGGTATGCTGGGGCATATCTTCATCAACAACATGAAAAAGGGAAGCAAGCTGAGCAACCTCATCTGGGCCATCATTATGTTGATCATCCCTTATGTTATCTTTTTGTTCTTCAAGAAAAAGGCTTACAGCGAAGAGGAGATAGCTGCATACAACTAAATGTTGCCTGAGAGCACAATCAAAAAAAGAACAAAACCCTGAGACAATGTCTCAGGGTTTTGTTCTTTTCAGTAGCTTATCATCAGCTCTCTTTGCGCATCACGTAGAGCTGAAAATTCTCATATCGTTTCACTACCACCTCTTCCCCTTTCTCAACAAACCCTTTCAGGGAGACAGCATCGTAATATGCTTCCTCCAGAAATATCTTGCCCGATGGTCGGAGCACAGTGGCTGCAACAGCTGTTTTGCCAACCAGTTGCCTGGGTTCTGTCGGCACTGATATAAATCCCTCCTCATCGGCATGGAGCGCAGCATGCTTCAACATTCCCGGTTTGCCTATCCGGCTGGTGAGGTATATGATCAACCCCACACCCATACCCATACCTCCCAACACGATCATGACCGCACGGAAGAGCTCGGCGGAATGCACCCCCTCCAGGCTGAACCGGATGTTTCCCACCAGGGCCAGTATAAGAGAGGAGAAGACGAAAACGATGCCCGCAATACCGGGGATGCCGAATCCGGGAAAGACAAAGAGCTCAAAAACGATGAAAATAAGTCCCAAAACAAAGAGAAGCACCTCCCAGTTTTGAGCATATCCGGTCAGATAGAGCGGAGTAAAGTAAAGTATCGCAGCCGTGATGGCTACAGCCGTGGGGAAACCCATGCCGGGCGATTGCAGCTCGAAATAGATGCCACCGATGATCAACATAATCAGCAATGCCTGCACCACGCCACTGGTAAGGAACCCTTTCACCTTATCGTAAAAGGTGGGGTTATAGGTCTCCAGCCGGTAATCACTCATCCCCAGCCGGGTCACGATCAGTTCATGGAGACTCTCTGCCATGCCCTCACAATAACCCAGCTCCATCGCCTGGGTGGCTGTCAGGGTCAGTATCTGCGTTGAGTCGGCAAACCCGGGCACGACGATCCGTTCATCCACCATGGCCTCGGCTACCAACGGATCACGCCGCCACTGATGAACCGTATCCCCATCGACGATTAATTGTGTTTTACCGTGGCTCTCGGCAGTAGCACGCATGATACCACGCATGTAGGACTGGTACTTGTCCGGTGCCTCTGCACCAGTCCCTCCCTCCACCACCGTGGCTGCACCAATAGAGGCACTGTTTCGCATGAAGATGCTGTCGCAGGCAATGGCAATCAGCGCTCCCGCCGATGCCGCATTGTTGTCGATGAAGACATATACTGGCAGCGGGTAGTTGAGGATGGCACTGCGCATCGAATCGGCTTCCAGTACCCCTCCCCCGTATGTGTTCATATGCAGTAATACCACACGGGCTTCTTTTTGCGCAGCCTCATGCAAACCGTTATGCAGATAGACCCAGCTGTTGCTGCCGATGTTTTCACGAATATTGATCCGGTAGATCAGTGGAGTCTCATCCTGTGCAGTGAGGGTACTGAAAAGAAGAGAAAAAAGAAGTAGCAACGCTCCCTGTAAATTTTTCATTTTTTAATAGTTATACTGGAACAAAGATAATAGA
>CAZBFS010000323.1:1227-1799 GCA_964491215.1 uncultured Proteiniphilum sp. | reverse complement strand
GCCGTTGAAGCGCACTTTATCTATCGCCAGTACTGTTTCGTTAGCAGCTTGCGGTACTATGCCCCATTTATTGGGAGCTTCATCTCCTGTTAGTACCGCCAGCACCCCCGGCAAAGCAAGGGCTTTGCTGCAGTCGATCTTTTTGATCTTGGCGTGAGCGTATTCGGTACAGTGTTTGACTTTGCCGTAAACCATGCCCGGGAGCACCATATCGTCTGTATAGATAGCTTCCCCCTTAACCTTGGCGGGGCTGTCGACTTTCGGCACGCTCCTTCCTACTTGGGTAAACTTCCTCTCGTCCTGGTAGGCCGGTACACCTTCGCGTACATATTGTTCTTTATCCCAGATTCCCATTACTTCACCCCCTCTTTAGAGATGGTTTCGGAAGCAGCTTCAACCGCCTCGACTATCTTTTTATAACCGGTGCAGCGGCAGAGGTTGCCTGCCAGGGCACGCTTGATTTCATCCGTGCCGGGGTTGGGATTGCTGTCCAGCATGGCCTTTGATGAAAGGATCATCCCTGATGTACAGAAACCGCACTGCACGGCACCGTGATCAACGAACGACTGTTG
>CAZBFS010000323.1:0-1217 GCA_964491215.1 uncultured Proteiniphilum sp. | reverse complement strand
CCCCTCAATGGTGTTAATCTTTTTGCCCTGACAGGTGATGGCCAGCGTAAGGCAGGATAAAACCGCCTTGCCGTCGATCAACACTGTGCAGGCGCCGCAGTCGCCCTGCCCGCATCCTTTCTTTGTACCGGTAAGGCCTACTTTTTTTCTGACTATATCGGCAAGCAGATCCCTGGGCTCAACAGGCACTTCATAAACACGACCATTAATATTTAATTCAATTAACTGTTTCATTTAATTACACCTCCCTCGCGGCGTCAAACGCCTCTTGAAGCAATCTGCGGGCCAGCACCGGCACTACTTCACGCCTGTATTCCTCCGAAGCCCGGATATCGGAAATGGGCTTGGCCTCTTTTGCCACCGCCTGAGCGGCTTTCTCCACCAGATCGGCGCTAAATTCTTTCCCTACCATGATAGCCGGCACTTCCTTGGAAACCAGCGGCCGCGGGAAAACCGAGCCCATCACAAGGCGTAGATCTTTTATTGTCCGGCCATCTTCATCCAGTACGAGATTGACAGCCATGTTTACGGCATCAATTTCCATCGCGTCTCTCAATCCAATATAGCTGTAGCGGCTGGCAGATTTCGGGGCCGGTTCCGGCAGGATAAACTTGGTCAGCAATTCACCTTCAGCCAGGGCTGTTTCCCGGTTACCTGTAATGAACTCTTCCAGCGGCAGTTCCCTCTCCCCGGAGATGCTGCTCAGCACCACTCTGGCTCCCAGGGTTACCAGCGGTGTAGGAGTCTCCGCCGCCGGTGAGGCATGGCAGCTGTTGCCTCCGATCGTGGCCATGTTCCTTACTTGAGTTGAACCCAGCTCGCCTGCCGCCTGGTGAAGGGCATAATATTTTTCCCGGATTATTGCGGAATGCTCTACCTCTGATACTTTCGTGGTTGAACCAATAACAGCACCCTTACCCGGCTCATAGGCAATACCTTTAAATTCTGCCACATTATTGATATCCACCAGACATTCCGGTTTGATGAGCTTTTCCTTCATCATATTCAGTAAATCAGTGCCGCCGGCCAGCACTTTAGCTCTGCTCCCCAGGCGTTTAATCAGATCCAACGCTTCACCGGACGCCTTGGGGGCGTAGTATTCAAATTGATTTAAATACATATCTTAAGCCACCTCCTCTGTGCTTCTTCAAATTACTGATCGCCACTTCTTCAGATTACTGATCGCCACTTCTTATTACTGATCGTCGTCGGTTGTT
>CAZBFS010000322.1:0-1801 GCA_964491215.1 uncultured Proteiniphilum sp. | reverse complement strand
TCAAGGAGGATATGAACGATCAGTTTTCACCGGTCAGACCGATTCCCGGTGAGATCTATCGTAAGGTCGCTATGGGGTGTCTGGAGGTGATCAAGAAACACAATGCGGATAGGATGGTGATCGCTGATGGCAACGATGGCGGTTCACTGGTGATCCCTGAGCTGACAGATCTACCGCTGGGACAGAGCTGCAGGGGGTACTACCCCCATTATATCTCCCACTACCGTGCCGGCTGGGTATGGAAAAATCCGGATGAAGCACCCCTGCCGGTATGGCCGGGGATCATTGACGGCCAGCGTTTTGACCGCGGGGTGCTGGATGAGTTTTACCGCCCCTGGACAGAGCTGGTGAAGAGTGGTGTGGGCGTGCACTGCGGCGAGTGTGGTTGCTACAGGGAGACACCCCATGATGTTTTCCTGGCCTGGTTTGAAGACCTGTTGCAGATCCTGACAAGCCATCAGATCGGCTGGGCTTTGTGGAACTTCCGGGGTGACTTTGGCGTGCTTGATTCAGGAAGGAAAGATGTGACCTATGAACCCTGGCACGGACATCAGTTGGATCGCAAGCTGTTGGATTTGCTGCAGAAATTTTGAGCAATGAATGAGCTTTTGCACAAAGAGTTGTAATCTTATTTCGGTCTGAACGCCATTTTTGAAATTTCCCGTTTCTTTGTTTTCAGGAACAAAGAGAATTTTTTCAGTAACCAGCGGGGAGTGGTTGTCACCGAGCGTGACCTGAAACGGAAGAATATCTTCGAAAGTATGCAGCGCATCTTAAAGTATCTCTTCACCCTGGAAAGAAGAGCCGCGATTGAATATATCGACAAGCTGATCAAGAGGCACCGCTATATCGTGATTTACAAAAATTGATTTACTTTTTGCTTAAAATAACCGTGTATCTGGGGCATAATATGCGAAAAAATTTGTTCTTTTGTAAGGGATAAGTTTCAATATTACTATTATGCCAATCCGCAAGTTAACAGAGCTGGTGCGACGCGCCAAAGAGAGAGGGAGATGTACTGTTGCGGTTGCTGCCGCAGAGGACGAGGATGTGCTGGTCTCACTGCATCACTCCATGAGAGAGGGGTTCGTGACTCCTCTGCTGATTGGTGACAGCACCAGGATTGCTGCTGCCGCCCGCAGTGCTGGTGTACCTATCGATGAGATGGAGTTACTTGACAACCGCGATGGGGCAGCGGTCTCGGCACAGCTGGCCGTGGCGAAAGTGAGAGAGGGAAGTGCCGGGATGCTGATGAAAGGGCATGTGGGTACTGCCGACTTGCTGAGAGCGGTGTTAGACAAGGAAAAGGGAATAACAACCGGCGGGTTGCTGAGTCACGTGGCATTCTTCCAGTCGCCCTACTATCACAAGGTGTTTGGTCTTACCGATGCGGCGATGAATATAGCTCCCGATCTGGAAGGCAAGCGGCAGATCCTGCTCAATGCGGTGGCACTCTGCCACCGTATGGGGATCACCAACCCCAAGGTAGCGGTGGTAGCAGCGGTGGAGAAGGTGAACCCGAAAATGGAGGCAACGATGCATGCTGTCGCATTGAAAGAGATGAACCTCAACGGCCAGCTGCCCGGATGTGTGGTAGATGGACCCTTCGCCATCGACATCGCCTTCAGCAGCGAGTCAGCACGTCTCAAGGGTATCGGGGGAGAGGTGGCCGGTGATACCGACCTGATCCTGGCTCCCGATATTGAGGCAGGCAACATGTTCTACAAGGCACTCAACTTCCTGGGAGGAGCCGTCACAGCAGCCGTCGTGACAGGCTGTTCCGTTCCCATCGTGCTCACCT
>CAZBFS010000321.1:0-1809 GCA_964491215.1 uncultured Proteiniphilum sp. | reverse complement strand
CTTGGAGTTGATGTGCGTCCAGGTGTCGATGATCTGGTTGTAACGTTCATTGTAGGTGATGAAACCCATGTTGTAGTTCTCCATGATCTGTTCCACCTCTGCATATCCGTCCTTTATCAACTGATTTTTCTCCTCGGGGATGATCACATCCTCCAGGTTGAAAGAGAGGCCTCCCTTGAAGGCCGCCATGTAACCCAGGTCCTTGATGTCGTCGAGGTACTGCGCCGTGCGGGCTACGCCGCAGGTCTTGATCACCTTGCCGATGATATCGCGCAGCGACTTCTTGGAGAGCAGTTCGTTGATGTAACCCACCTCTTTCGGGATTGCCTCGTTGGCGATGACACGGCCAACGGTGGTCTCGTGCATCTTGCGGATGGGATCACCGTTCTCGTCGATATCGTCGACGATCACCTTGATGAGCGTGTGCATCGCCACCTTCTTCTCGTTGTAGGCGATGATCGCCTCCTCTTCACCGTAGAAGGTCATCCCTTCTCCTGGTGCTCCCGGGCGTATCTTGGTGATGTAGTAGAGTCCGAGCACCATGTCCTGAGAAGGTACGGTGATGGGGGCGCCATTGGCGGGGTTAAGGATGTTGTGAGAGGCCAGCATCAGCAGCTGTGCCTCCAGGATGGCTTCGTTGCCCAGCGGCAGGTGTACCGCCATCTGGTCCCCGTCGAAGTCGGCGTTGAACGCCGTACAGGCGAGGGGGTGCAGCTGGATCGCCTTGCCTTCAATCAGCTTGGGCTGGAATGCCTGGATACCAAGACGGTGAAGGGTAGGGGCACGGTTGAGCAGTACCGGGTGACCCTTCATCACATGTTCGAGGATGTCGTACACCACCGGTTCTTTCCGGTCCACAATCTTCTTGGCCGATTTCACCGTCTTCACGATGCCTCTTTCAATCAGCTTGCGGATGATGAACGGTTTATAGAGTTCGGCGGCCATATCTTTAGGTATACCGCATTCATGCATCTTCAGTTCCGGACCCACCACGATCACCGAGCGTGCGGAGTAGTCGACACGCTTACCGAGGAGGTTCTGACGGAAACGTCCCTGTTTACCTTTCAAACTGTCGGAGAGCGACTTGAGCGGACGGTTCGATTCGGTTTTGATGGCGCTTGATTTACGTGAGTTGTCGAAGAGTGAGTCCACGGATTCCTGAAGCATGCGCTTTTCATTACGCAGGATCACATCGGGAGCCTTAATATCGATCAGTCTTTTCAGACGGTTATTACGGATGATGACACGACGATACAAATCATTCAGGTCGGAGGTGGCAAAGCGGCCCCCATCGAGTGGTACCAGCGGACGCAGATCGGGTGGGATCACGGGGACAACCTTCATGATCATCCATTCAGGCTTGTTGATGCTCTTCGATCCGCGGAAGGCCTCCACCACCTGCAGCTGTTTCAGCGCTTCGTTCTTGCGCTGCTGCGAGGTGTCGGTATTGGCGCGGTGACGCAGCTGGTTGGCCAGCTTGTCGAGGTTGAGCCGTTCCAGCAGGTCGAGGATCGCCTCGGCACCCATCTTGGCAATGAACTTGTTGGGGTCGCTATCTTCGAGCATCTGGTTTTCACGGGGGAGAGTCTCCAGCAGATCGAGGTATTCATCCTCTGTAAGCAGGTCTCTCTCGCTCACCTTCTCTTCCAGCGCACCGGCCTGGATCACCACGTAACGCTCATAGTAGATGATGGAGTCGAGCTTCTTGGTGGGGATACCCAGCAGATAGCCAATTTTGTTGGGCAGTGAGCGGAAGTACCAGATGTGTGCCACGGGAACCACCAGGTGGATGTGTCCGGTACGCTCGCG
>CAZBFS010000320.1:0-1836 GCA_964491215.1 uncultured Proteiniphilum sp. | reverse complement strand
GTCCCATCACTGCATGGATCTCACCGGGTTTCACCTCCAGGTTGACCCCCTTGAGGATCTCCTTCTCTTCAACGATTGCATGCAGGTTCTTTATCTGTAACATATTGGTTGTTTGATAGATTGTTGAAATAATAAAAAAGCGGCTCAGTTGCTGCCGTGCCGCCGGAGAACAGCTGTTCCGGCTGCTGCCGGAGAGCGGTAAATGCCGCCACAGAATAACAACTGCCGGCGCGGAATTGTTTGTTCCGCATCGGAATTATATCGATCTTCAAAGTCGGTAAATGATTGCATCCCTGTTTCTACTCAATCTTTTCCCTCCTCGCTGATGATCTCTTCCGCCTCCTTTATCTTGCGAAACAGGTCCGAGGCAAAGACAAAGTCGTTCAGCTTCTCGTTGTCGGCATCCATCACTTGCGACTTGCTTCCCTCCCATTCCTTGATCCCCTCATTGAGGAAAATAACGTTGTCACCGATGTTGATTACCGAGTTCATGTCGTGCGACACAACGATGGTGGTAATGTCGAAATCGGTGGTGATATCGCTGATCAGCTCATCGATCACCTGGGAGGTTTTGGGGTCGAGACCCGAATTAGGCTCGTCACAGAAAAGGTATTTTGGATTGAGTACGATGGCACGGGCAATAGCCGCGCGCTTCTTCATCCCGCCACTGATCTCCGACGGAAGCAGACGGGCCGCCTGCAGCATATCCACGCGCTCCAGACAGAACTCAGCACGTTTTCGGCGTTCACGCCGGTTCTTGCGGGAAAACATATCAAGGGGGAACATTACATTCTCCAACACCGTGCGTGAGTCAAACAGTGCTGCCCCCTGGAAGAGCATACCGATATCACGTCGCAGGCGTCGTATCTCGCCGCTGCGCATGCCGATGAGATTTCTGCCGTCATAGAGGATCTCTCCCGATGTAGGCTGCGTAAGCCCCACAAGACATTTGAGCAGCACCGTCTTTCCGGAGCCGCTCTTACCGATAATGATGTTCACCACCCCCTTCCGGAAAGTGGCATCAATGTGATCGAGCACCATTGTACCATCAAACTCTTTCACCAGATTCCTTACCTCTATCATATCGCTTTTCTTTTACCCCATGGCCAACTGAGTGAAAACCAAGTCTGTTGCCAGGATCAGGATGCTGTTGATCACAACCGAACGGGTGCTGGCAGTGCCTACCTCGAGAGCTCCTCCACGGGCATTGTAGCCGAAAAAGGCAGACACCGAGGCAATGATGAATCCGAAGAGCATCGACTTTACGATGGAGTACCAGACAAATGACTCGGTAAAAAATGCCTGTATGCCATAAACATAGGTTTCCACGGACGGGGTACCCAGCACCATGCAGATGATGTATCCCCCAAAGAGTCCCATAAACATGCTAAAGATCACCAGCACCGGCATGAAGGCGACGAAAGCGGAAATCTTTGGCAATATCAGGTAGTTAGCCGAATTGACACCCATGATTTCCAGCGCATCCACCTGCTCGGTGATGCGCATGGTCCCTATCTCGGAAGCAATGTTCGATCCCACCTTGCCGGAGAGGATCAAACACATGATGGTGGAGGAAAATTCCAGTAAAATGATCTCACGGGAGACCACCCCAACCGTGAAGCGGGGCAGCATGGGAGAGTCAATGTTGAGTGCTATCTGCAGTACGATTACTGCCCCGATGAAGAAAGAGATGATCACCACAATCCAGATGGAGCTGACACCAAGTGCGTAGACACTTTTCAGGAACTCTCGCAGAAACTGACTGATCCTGTCCGGGAGGGTCAACACCCTTTTCATCAGCAGGGCATACTCACCTACATTCTCAAGGGAGTTTAT
>CAZBFS010000319.1:0-1837 GCA_964491215.1 uncultured Proteiniphilum sp. | reverse complement strand
CTTCAGCCACCTTGACCGCCTCAATGTTCTCGAAACTGCGAATTTCGGTGCGACGGGGATAGTTTTTCCCGTAACGCTCTTTCAGCATCAGGTACCAGGCTATGGTATAGTCGGTGAGGTTATTCAAGTTGTGGTCGATCTCTCCAATCTCCTCGCCCAGTCGCGCAATGAAATCGTTCGACTTGTCTGAGTTGAACTTCAGGATGCGGGCCATCTTGATCTCCATCAACCGTAGGATATCGTCGCGGTTGATTTCCCGTATGAAAGTGGATTTAAAAGGTTCCAACCGCTTGTCGATATGTACCACCGCTTTGTCCATATTCGCGGCATTCTCGAACTCACGGTCCTTGTAGATCCGCTCCTCGATGAATATCTTTTCAAGAGAGGCAAAAAGCAGCGCCTCCTGCTTCTCTTGCTTGTCGATCTCCAGCTCCCTGCGGAGGGAGTGACGCGTGTTATCAACCGAAACCCGCAACACATCACTAATCCTTAAGAAGTGAGGCTTATCCTCATCAATCACGCAGCAGTTGGGTGAGATGCTGATCTCACAGTCGGTGAAGGCATAGAGGGCATCGATGGTCTTGTCGGAGGAGACACCCGGTGCCAGCTGCACGTGAATCTCCACGTTCTGCGCGGTGATGTCATCCACCTTTCTGATCTTGATCTTTCCTTTCTCATTGGCTTTGAGAATCGAATCAACCACGCTGGCAGTGGTCCTTCCGTAGGGTATGTCCCTTATTATCAGTGTCTTGTTGTCTAGCTTCTGTATGGTTGCCCGTACCTTCACCGATCCTCCGCGCTCACCGTCGTTGTACCTCTCCACATCGATATACCCACCCGTCTGGAAGTCGGGGTGGAGGATGAACTCCTTCTCTTCCAGGTAAGCAATGGCAGCATCACACAACTCGTTGAAGTTGTGCGGCAATATCTTGGAGGAGAGTCCTACGGCAATACCCTCGGCACCTTGCGCCAGCAAGAGCGGGAACTTGGCGGGGAGGGTTACCGGCTCCTTGTTCCTCCCGTCGTAGGAGGGCTTCCACTCGGTGGTCTTGGCGTTGAAGAGCACCTCGAGGGCAAACTTGGTGAGTCGGGCTTCTATGTAGCGGGGGGCTGCAGCACCGTCGCCTGTGAGGATATTACCCCAGTTGCCTTGTGAGTCGACCAGCAGGTCCTTCTGTCCAAGTTGTACCAGGGCATCACCGATGGAGGCATCGCCATGTGGGTGATACTGCATGGTGTTACCAATGATGTTGGCCACCTTGTTGTAGCGGCCGTCATCCATCCGTTTCATGGCATGGAGGATGCGACGCTGTACAGGCTTCAGACCGTCGGAGATGTGTGGCACCGCACGTTCTAATATGACATAGGATGCATAGTCCAGGAACCAGTTCTGGTACATCTTAGAGAGGTTGAGCGTACTGTCTTCGCTCAGTCGGACCGGTATCTTGGCACTTGTCATGCTTGTGCCGGTAAAATCGGAATCAGCCTCCTCCATGGCTTCTTTTTTGTCTTTGATGTTGTCGTCGTTCGTTTCTTTAGGAGACATAGATCTGTATATATGGGAAATAAGAGCCCCCGTACAATGAAGTGGAGGGGCTGATACTTATTTTATAGTGTAATGACCAATAAAAATTGTCCAAAGATAAGAAAATTGAGGATAAAATCAAAAGCAAAAATGGATACCCGTTAAACTACTTTTGTGGAAAACTGTTTAATAGATGAGGTCATTCCACTGCGGCAATCTTTTTTTAGATCCATTTGCCCTTACGGACGATTCGTAATAAATATCAAACATCGGTATCAAACCCTTAGCAAATAACAATATGAAAGAAAAACA
>CAZBFS010000318.1:0-1849 GCA_964491215.1 uncultured Proteiniphilum sp. | reverse complement strand
TCTTCCCATCCACGGATCCGCGTCGTTTTATCAGACCACTCTCGAAGAGCATGGCTTCTGCGAGGGTGGTCTTTCCTGATCCGGCATTGCCAATAACAGCAATGTTCTTGATTTCGTTTGTTTTGTACACTTTCATACGATTAATTTATTATATATGTTATGATGTATGTTACTCGTAATATTCCAATTTTGTTGTGAGAATTTTTCTCTTGCTCGTTTCATGATTAGAATATAAATAAACGTATCATGTCTCTTTCCGGGTTAAGATTGTTTAATCCCCCTCTCCCTCCCCTTCACGGCGAATGAAAAAGGCAGGCATAGGGAATGAAAAATGACTTTGCATCGGCGTGAGACATGCAAAGTCAAACTGTCGTGATCAGCGCTGCAATTTATAAAAATAGGATGACAAAGTGAAATGATATGGCTATGTTTTATAACATATCACATCGGTAGTGCCGTGTTTTCGGTAAAGGGTAAACATTTGCCGTTGTCAGTTGTTAATTATCCTGTCGGCATTACGTTCACCAGCCAGTAGTAAACGCTTTGTCTGTCGTTACCAGAACAACCACCTAACATCCTAAAATGAACCCTATGGATTCCTATTACAGTAGACCTGCTGAAGAGCTGTTGCAACAGTTCAGTGTGGAAGCAGACTCCGGACTCACCGATGAAGAGGTTAAGAAACGGCTTGCGAAGCATGGTCCCAACGAACTGAAGTCTGTAAAGCAAAAATCGGTGGCAGCGATGTTCTTCGAGCAGTTCAAAAGCAGCATGGTAGTAATATTGCTTGTTGCGGCGATTCTCTCAGGGGTAATAGGGGTGATGCATGATGAGGGGCTGACCGAGAGCTATGTGATACTGGCTATCCTGATCATCAATGCGATCATCGGAATGGTGCAGGAGATGAAGGCTCAATCGTCACTTGAAGCACTTAACAGGATGAGCTCACCCCAGACCAAGGTGCTGCGCGGAGGACAGGTGGAAGAGGTGCTCTCCACCGCTATCGTGCCGGGGGATATCGTGATCCTCGACACAGGTGACATCATCCCTGCTGATCTGCGGCTGCTGGAGGCGGTTAACATGAAGGTGCAGGAGTCGGCACTCACAGGTGAATCGGTGCCGGTGGAGAAGCATAACGGTCTGCTGGAGGCGGGAGAGGTGCCATTGGGTGATCGCGACAACATGGCCTTTTCCACCAGCGTGGTGACATATGGTCGCGGCCGTGGTATGGTGGTGGCTACCGGTATGGAGACCGAGGTTGGTAAGATCGCTCATATGCTGCAACATACCGAGAACACCGATACCCCGATGGGCAAGCGGCTGCAACAGCTGGGTCGTATACTGGGTTGGGTGGCGTTGGGCATCTGTGCCCTGATCTTCGGTGTGGGGATCCTCTACGGCAACGACTGGCTTGAGATGCTGATGATGGCTGTGAGCCTGGCGGTGGCTGCCATCCCCGAGGGATTGCAGATCGTCTCCACCATCGTGCTGGCCATCGGCGTGCAGCGGTTGGTGAAGCAGAACGCAATCGTGCGCACGCTTCCATCGGTGGAGACGCTGGGCAGCACCACTGTGATCTGTTCCGACAAGACCGGCACCCTCACCCAGAACAGGATGACCATCGTGGAAGGGTGGAGCGGCGGCAACCGCATCGACTTCCACAATGCGCCGCCGGCGGAAGAGCTCGACATGGATGAGCGGATGTTGCTTGAGAGCGCACTGCTCTGCACCGATGCCCATCTGAAGATGACGGAGGAGGGAAAGCATGAGACGGCGGGTGACCCCACCGAGACCGCCATTGTGGATGCTGCACTGGCGTTGAAAATGAACAAGAATGAGCTGGAACAGC
>CAZBFS010000317.1:0-1896 GCA_964491215.1 uncultured Proteiniphilum sp. | reverse complement strand
CCACCTACGACCATCCCGCCGGATGGATGCCCGATCAGGCCGATCCGCAGGAGACATGGGATTTCATCATCGATGAACTGACTGCGATCAAGGGGAAATGCGGACCGGATAACGGCATGGGGCAAATCAACGACTATACCGTCAATATGTTGCTGGCCAAGATGTATCTCAATCACAATGCCTGGTTCAACAATCACTCCGATGGCTCCTGGTACGGGAAAGCCATCGACGAGGTGAACGAGGTGATCAACAGCGGCCGTTTTTCACTGGCAGCCAGCTATTCGGAAAACTTCAAGGAGGATATCTCAGGCAACCCGGAGATCATCTTCGGTATCCCCTTCGAAAACAAGTATGCCAGCGGTAACTACTATGCCAACAAGTGGATCCATACAGCCGGCAGGGCCGTGTGGGATTTCAACGGCTGGGCTACCGGAGGCAGTACCGTCCTGCCACAGTTCCTTGACACCTATGATGAGGATGATGGCCGCTTCTCGGCCACCTGGACTGTCGGACAGCAGTATGACCGCAGCGGTTCCCCCATCATGGTGGAAGGCGAGCCGTTGGTATATACCAGAGAGATCCACAGCATCGACAACCCCGGATGCTATCCCTTTGAAGGGGCACGACTCATTAAATATGAGATCCTATCGGGCGATTTCGGCTCTTCCTACGACGATATACCTTTCTTTCGCCTGGCCGATGCCTATATGATCAAGGCTGAATGTCTGCTTCGTTTGGGAGGATACAAGGGTGAAACGGAACAGACTGCTGCCGATCTGGTGACGGCTGTACGCCAGCGGGCCTTCAGGGATAACCCTGCCAAAGCAGTACGCACCGTGGCTCAGCTCAAAGGAGGCAGTGTCTACCAGTACGGTTACCGTGAGAACCAGGGCAAGAAGGGTGAAGAGGATATTTGGGTCATTACCCATGAGGGAGGTGATGATATCGAACTGGGCGGATTGCTCGATGATCTGGCCTGGGAGTTTGTGGCAGAGCATCACCGTCGCCAGGACCTGATCCGTTTCCGTATCATTGGTACCAATCAGAATGTCTACAATGGCAAATCCTGGTTCTGCAAAACAGCTAAAACAGACCCGCTCGATAACCATGCGGATATATTCCCGCTGCCGAAAGATTTTATGGACGGTAACCCCAAGCTGGTACAGAATCCCGGTTATGGCAGCTAAATAACTGTGTAGATGAAATCAAACTTTTTACCGATCATTAAAATGAAGCTTATCATGAGAAGAAATTTATTATACCTTTTTGCTGTTGCACTGATATTCGCTTTTACAGCTTGTAGCGACAGCTACGAAGATGCCACCAGCAAGCATATCTATGGTGAGGAGGAGAGCCCCTACCTGCGGATCGACCCACAGGCTACCGTTACCAGTGAGATTGAATTTGCCGTGGCGCGACTTGAGCCCTATGTGATCCACCTGGAAGAATATAATGAGCTGTTTCAGGAAAAAATGGGGTTAACGACCGATCAGGTGATCAGCGGACTGCAAAACGGCTCCGTGGTGTTTTACAACATCAACACCACCCGTAACCACTGGAACAAAGCCGAGAAAACAAAAGGGAACAATGGCTGGTATTACAATTCGGCCGGGGGCGTTGCAAACGAATCGGATGCAGCCAAAACGGCAGGGCTGGAGATCAATACCGCCGAGAAGACACTCACCGTCTATCCTGTTGAGGGGATCGCCGTGGGCACATCGGTTGGTTTCAACGTGGGGTTTGCCGTGAATGGACCCGATTACGACAACTACCTGCGTTTCTCCTTCCAGGTATCCTATACCGACCCTACCATCGTGATGATGAACATCACCATTCCTGCCGGCGACTATGCATCGTATGGCATCGATCTGAACAAATACAGGGAGACGATTGCGT
>CAZBFS010000316.1:0-1904 GCA_964491215.1 uncultured Proteiniphilum sp. | reverse complement strand
AAACGGCAAAAAGCGCACGCGACGATCCCTGCAAACCTGTTACCGACAACAAGTGCACCTTGTCCAGTAGCGAGCCTGCCGCTGCCATATTGGGATGATGGTCCATCCGTTGCTGTAGCTGCGTAATGTCTATTGTTTCAACCATTCAGACGAAAGTGCAAAGGTAATCCTTTTTTTCATTACCTTTGTCCCGATTCTTACAAGAAATAACATTTTATGCAGATAGATGCCCGTCATACACCCGACTACATCTTCGAAACCAGCTGGGAGGTATGCAACAAGGTAGGCGGTATTTATACTGTCCTCTCCACCCGCGCTAACTCCTTACAAAAATTATATAAAGACCGTCTTTTTTTTATCGGACCTGACCTCTGGCAGGAGCAGGAGAGTCCCTGGTTCCGCGAAGACCGTACCCTCTATGCGGAGTGGTGCGATTATGCACAGAGCAACCAACACCTTGAGATCCGAGCAGGACGGTGGGATGCGCCGGGAAAACCGATCGTCCTCCTGGTTAAGTTTGACACTTTCTTTGCGAAACAGAACGATATCTACACCTCCATGTGGAGGGACTATGGAGTGGATTCACTTCACGCCTATGGCGACTACCATGAATCGGTGATGTTCGCCATTGCCACGGGATTGGTGATCGAGAGCTTCTACCGCTATCACAAGCTGGAAGCAGACAATGTGGTGGCACACTTCAATGAGTGGATGCTGGGGGCCGGAGCCCTCTATATCCGCAAGCATGTGCCCAAGATAGCTACCCTCTTCACCACCCACGCAACCTCCATCGGTCGTTCCATTGCAGGTAACAACCTGCCTCTCTACGACCATCTGAAGGAATACAACGGTGACCAGATGGCGCGCCAGCTCAACATGTCGGCCAAGCACTCCATCGAGAAGAAAGCGGCTCAACATGTGGACTGCTTCACTACCGTGAGCGATATCACTGCCCGTGAGTGTGGCCAGCTGTTACAGCGGCAACCCGACGTGGTGACCCCCAACGGGTTCGAAAAAGATTTTATTCCGAGAGGAAAAGCATACAATCAGGCACGTGAACGTGCACGCAGCGTACTGTTGCAGGTGGCTGAAAAGACCCTGGGCCATGCTGTCGATCCCGATACACTGCTTGTTGGCACCAGTGGCCGTTACGAGTACAAGAACAAAGGATTGGATCTGTTTGTGGAGTCGATGAACCGGCTGCGCAAGATGCCGGGGCTGACCAGAGATGTGATCGCCTTCATCATGGTTCCCGGCTGGATCAGCGGGCCACGGGCCGATCTGCAGGCGCTGTTGAAGGGAGAGTCACTCCCCACCGGATCTGCAAACAGCAAGGTGTGTCCCCTTGTGACCCATGAACTGGTGGAACCGGAACATGACAACATACTCAGCCAGCTGCAACATGCCGGTTTCTGCAACTCGGAGGATGAGCGGGTGAAGATCATCTTCGTACCCACCTATCTCAACGGTGATGATGGTATCTTCAACCTGCCCTACTACGATCTGTTGATAGGTCTGGACCTGTCAATTTTCCCCTCCTACTACGAGCCGTGGGGTTATACACCGCACGAGAGTGTGGCCTTCTCCATCCCCACCATCACCACCTCTCTGGCCGGCTTTGGTGTATGGGCACAGAAACAGGGCGACCAGAAAGGAATGGACGATGGCATCGAGGTGATCCACCGTGACGACAGCAACCATACCGAGGTTGCCGATGAGATTGCCCTGCTGGTGCTTGACTTCTCACAGAAAAGTGCGGAACAGGTACAACTGTTGAAAGAGCGAGCCGCCGCCTTGTCGGACAAGGCCGACTGGGCGCACTTCGTAGTGCATTACAGGGAGGCCTACTGCAAAGCATTGCATAACTCCTTCGTCAGATTGTCCCAGCCCTGCAAACTTAAAGC
>CAZBFS010000315.1:0-1907 GCA_964491215.1 uncultured Proteiniphilum sp. | reverse complement strand
CTTCGTGAAAACAACGCAGAAGTATGAAAAGGTGGATTTTGCCGATATTCTCTTTATTGAAGCTCTGGATAACTATATCGCCATACAAACGGTGAGAAAAAAACTTGTCACTCACTCTTCACTGAGCTCATTTCTCAATAACCTGCCCCGGGACCGGTTTGTGCAGATTCACAAGTCGTTCATGGTGAACTTCGACAAAGTCACTTCGTTGGAGGGGAATCTACTGGTGATTGACAACTATAAACTGCCTGTCTCAAAAAATTACAGAGCAGAGATCAAAGAGCGGCTATTGAAGTAAATCACCATATTCACGAATCATCAATCCCCCCAAAAACGGTGGGTGAACCTGCACCTCAATCACACATCCCTCCTCACAAGACTGATAACGTGGATCTTGCAAGAAGATGTCATATGTTATCGTTTCATTTTAACTATGATAATGAAACGACATAAATGTGAATTGTTAAAAATATTTTAGTATATTGCGGACCTAAAGCAATTTTGGTTGTCACAAACGGAGTCCCTTGTTAATTTTTTCTCGTTGAACATGAACACAACAACAATTAGTTAACCTTATAAATGAAAACAGAAAATAAAAGAACCCAGACGTTGAGCAAAGGGATGCGATTGTATTTATTGTTTCCCATTCTTGCCCTCTTCCTCTTTGCATGCAACAAGATTGAGGAGGTTGAGGAGCTGACGCTCACACTCGACAAGAGCACGATTCTCTTCGAGTCTTCGGAGGCAGGGGAAAGCACAGTTGACATACAAACCAACTCGTCAAAAATCCATGTAGCGATTCCACAGGCAGATCGAAGCTGGATCAGCGCAAACCTGTTCGGCAGCAGACTCAACATATTGGTATTTGAGAACAGTACACCGGGGAAAGATAGAAGCAGCATCGTCACTGTCACTGCAGAGGGTGTGTCCACGCCCCAAACAATCAGCGTCACACAGAAAGGTAGCACCAAGTATATTCAGTCCTTTTCCATCCCGGCCCAAATCAACGGGCTGGATGAAGAGATAGTGGGGGTCATCGACAATGAGGAAAGAACAATCACACTCTCCAGTTCACACTGGATAGCCAATGTAAAAAACCTGATTGTACATTTTGATACACCGGCCAGGCTCTTTGTAGGTGAGAAGGAACTGATCAGTGGTGTCACCCCCCACCCTTTGCTCGGGGAACAGCGATTGGTGGTGAAAATGGACGAGGGCATCTCCGCCGAGTATCTGCTGATTGCCAAGGGTCCCATGTTCACCGGTCTGCCTGTCATCAGCATTGATATTGATGGTGGTATGGAGGTGGTGGAAAAGACGCTGAAGCTGCCCTCCAAATTTCAACTTACCGTTCCCGACGAACACAGTTATGACATGGAAGAGACCACGATGACCATACGTGGACGGGGAAACAGCACATGGTACATGCCAAAGAAACCCTACCGTATAGACTTCCCTGTTAAAACATCGCTGTTTGGCCTGCCCAAAGCGAAAAAATGGATCCTGCTCGCCAATTATCAGGATCCCACACTGCTGATGAACGATGTGGCCTTCCAGCTGGGTCGTATATTCGGATTGGAATTCAATCAATCCTCTATTCATGTTGAACTGTTCCTCAACGGAAGCTACAGAGGAAACTACCAGTTGACAGAGCAGAAAGAGGTAGGCGAAGGCAGGGTTGATATTGACACAGACGGAGGCTTCATGGTGGAGTTGGACAGTTATTTCGATGAAGATTACAAGTTCCTGACCAATCATCTAAACCTGCCTGTCATGGTTGCTGAACCGGAACTGAACAGCGAATCGGAGATGGAATATATCAGAGAGGCCATGCAAGGATTGGAAGATGCACTGTTTGAAGCTGATTTCCCGAACAACTCGTTCGAGGAACATACCGATGTCCAGTC
>CAZBFS010000314.1:0-1911 GCA_964491215.1 uncultured Proteiniphilum sp. | reverse complement strand
GCCAGGATCGTCTTGCCGCTCTTAAAGGCTCCCGCCAGTAGCGCCAGGCCGGCCCTGGGAAGGATCCCGCCGCTGATCACGTCAACCCGCTCCGGCAGATCGCTTGTGAGAAGTTCAGCAGCAGTCATCGTTGTTATAGCCTGCGGTGGCCCCTCTTGCTCCTTGCTCTCTACATCAGGGGGCCCCTTGCTCTCGCGCCTGGGGGCCGGTGGCGGTCCATAGGCCGCTGTGATCAGTTCGTCAAGGGTCCCCGTCATACAGCAGCACCCCGCCAAAGCCGTTTTATCACCGCAAGGCGCTTTAGGAGATAGGCTCTTGCCGTTATCGGGTTTCCCTGTGAATCCATGTAAAGCACCTGCTCCCTATCGTCAAGCAGCAAGGCCAGCTCCGCCGCCTGCCAGGCCAGCCGCAGCTCCAGACGATCCGCTCCCGCCAGATCCTGGCCCGGGTCCTGAAGTTCGGCCCAATCTTCGTATGAGTGCATCGGGTCCGGCAGGGTCAGCGCCTTGCTAAGCTTGTTGAAAACTCTGCGCCGTTGTGATAGTCTTACTTTAGACATTTAAGAACCGCCTTTCCTGGAAGGCCCGGTCTACGCAGCCGGGCTTTTCGCTTTACGCTTCACGTTTCCAGCCCCCCGGCAGGGCCTGGCCGCCACCCCTCACGAATTCGCGTAGCGCCGTTTCCTCAACACGAATCTGGCGCCCCAGCTTCGTTGAAGGGATCAGCCCCTGCCTTACCAACTCATAGGCCCTGGGTTGTGAAATACGGAGAATTTCCGCAACCTCCGGGATAATAAGCAACCGCACTATTAACACCTCCAGGGTAGTTCTCTTAACTCAGTTACATTCTAAAGGCTTTGCAAAATGATTCTAAGTCGCACAGAGACAACATCATGGATGTTTTGCGTATCTAAATAAAAGAAGAAGCCTTTCGGCTTCCCCAGTTCTCAGCTATTAGATAAAGCTATTTTTGCGGTGGCTTGCCCGCAGCTCCCGGTTTGCCAGGTTCCCCCCTTGGGACAGGAATTCCACATAGCCCTGCAGCTCTTTGTATTGCCATTGTTGCCGCCTGCCTCGTTCTATAGGTATCCCTTGCTATTTCTCCGAATGTTTCATAGTCACCCACCTGCCACAATGCAAGCAGTTTAAACTGTTCTAGGCTTCTAACCTTCGGGGCCTTAATCATCCCGCGTTCCTCAATCAGGCCAGCCATTCTGTCTATGTAACTCCTTATATGTTTTTCGAAGTCTGCCGTGACGCGGTCCTCGAAAGCCTTTCTCGTTTCCCCTGCCGGGTCCCAGCCCGCATGTTTAAAGATTATTCTGCGTTCGTCATTGCTTGTGAGCATCCAGTAGCCTTCTGCGATATGCTGCCACTCCCCTGCTATCTCGTCCAGCGCCTCCGGATAAACCACGAACCAGGCTCGAAGGGTAGCCAAAGCAGTCTCCGCCACCCAATTGAAAGATAAGTTAAAGCGCTCCGTCCACTTTTCCAGGGCGTCACGCAGATCACCGTGTACATCATTCGGCCCCAATAAATCCCAGCTATCATAAAGGGGGAGAACATCATCCCTTAAAGATTCCAACACTTCGGGTCTTACATCCGCCACCGCATCAAGAAAACGCATCCTGGCTTCCCAGGTGGCCATTTCCCCGCCATCGTATTCACCACCGCCAAGTCTAATGTTCACGGTTCCACCACCTTTTCAAACAACTATTTAGTGTGCGGTTTGTGTGCGAACTGTTCCGAAATCAGCCAAACTCAAAACATCTACCATTTATTACTATACCCCAAAAAGCGCTATAAATCAAGGCTCTTCCACCCTCTTGACAACTCCGCAGAACTCCTATAAAATGTCCTCGAGCCGATTTGTAATCAGCAGGTTGGGGGTTCAAGTCCCTTCGTCGGCTCC
>CAZBFS010000313.1:0-1914 GCA_964491215.1 uncultured Proteiniphilum sp. | reverse complement strand
TCACCGAGAAGATTCTATTCTCCCACCTCTCACCAGGTGTCCCGGTGATTAACTACAAGCGTGCATCCGACTACGTGGATTTCGCTCCCGACAGGGTGGCGATGCAGGATGCCACCGCGCAGATGGCACTGCTGCAGCTGATGAACTCGGGCCGAACAAGCGTGGCGGTGCCCTCCACGGTGCATTGTGACCACCTGATACAGGCCTACCGCAACGCCGAAAGCGATCTGGAGACAGCAAACGTCACCAACCGCGAGGTGTATGAGTTCCTGCGCGATGTCTCCAACAGGTATGGCATAGGCTTCTGGAAGCCGGGAGCAGGCATCATTCACCAGGTGGTGCTGGAGAACTACGCTTTCCCGGGCGGGATGATGGTGGGTACCGACTCCCACACTCCCAATGCCGGCGGCCTGGGTATGATTGCCATCGGCGTGGGCGGTGCCGACGCAGTGGATGTGATGGCTGGTCTGCCGTGGGAGCTGAAGATGCCGAAGCTGATCGGCGTGAAGCTCACCGGGAGGCTCTCCGGCTGGAGCGCTCCCAAGGATGTGATCCTCAAGGTGGCCGGCATCCTTACCGTGAAGGGGGGCACCAACGCCATCATCGAGTACTTCGGTGAAGGAGCCGAATCACTCTCCGCCACAGGTAAAGGAACAATCTGCAATATGGGTGCCGAGGTGGGTGCCACCACCTCCATCTTCCCCTTCGACGAGAAGTCGGCCCAATACCTGGAGAGTACCGGCCGCAAGGATGTTGCCGACGAAGCACGTCGCATCATGGAGCATCTGCAGCCTGACCCCGAGGTGCTGGCCGACCCGGCACACTACTACGACCAGCTGATTGAGATCGATCTCTCGGAGCTGGAACCCCATATCAACGGTCCCTTCACTCCCGATGCCGCCTACACCATCTCCCAGTTTGCCGAGGTGGTGCGCAAGAACAACTACCCCCGCGAGATGGAGGTGGGGCTGATCGGCTCCTGCACCAACTCCTCCTACGAAGATCTCACCCGTGCCGTCTCCATTGTGAAGCATGCACGGGAACAGGGGGTGCCGGTGAAAGCGCAGTTTCTCATCAATCCAGGGTCGGAGCAGATCCGTTATACCGCTGAGCGTGACGGCATCCTGGGTGAGTTCGACAAGGCGGGTGCCACCATCATCGCCAACGCCTGTGGACCCTGTATCGGACAGTGGAAACGCGATGATGTGGCGGACAACCGGCCCAACTCCATTGTCACCTCTTTCAACCGCAACTTTGCCAAGCGCAACGACGGCAACCCCAACACCCATGCCTTTGTCACCTCCCCCGAGCTGGTGGCGGCACTCACCATTGCGGGTGATCTCTGTTTCAACCCGCTCACCGATACGCTCCTCAACGAGAGAGGTGAGGAGGTGAAGCTACCCGAGCCGAAAGGGTTTGAGATGCCACCCCTCGGCTACGAGGTGAAGGATGCCGGTTACCTGGCACCATCGGCAGAAAGGGCCGTGGAGGTACCCATCGACCCGCAGTCGAACCGACTGCAGAAGCTGGTGCCCTTCTCCGCCTGGGATGGTAAGGATTATGCCAACCTGCCCCTGCTCATCAGGGTGCAAGGCAAGTGTACCACCGACCACATCTCGATGGCAGGCCCCTGGCTCCGCTACCGTGGTCATCTCGACAACATATCCGACAACATGCTTATTGGTGCAGTCAACAGCTTCAATGAGCAGACCAATGCGGTGCTCGACCCTGAGACACTTGAGTATATGCCGGTGCCGACGCTGGCCCGTAAGTTCAAGAGCAAGGGGGTGGCCTCCGTCGTGGTCGCCGAAGAGAACTACGGAGAAGGTTCAAGCCGTGAGCATGCAGCCATGGAGCCGCGTCACCTCAACGTGAAGGTGATCCTGGTGAAGTCGTTCGCCCGTATTCATGAGA
>CAZBFS010000312.1:1638-1916 GCA_964491215.1 uncultured Proteiniphilum sp. | reverse complement strand
TAGCTTTGAGGCAGCACACACCTACAATGAACAACAGATCGAGTGGTTCAAGGCAGGCAGTGCCCTCAACGCGATGAGGAAATAATAAACCCTGAAACGAAAGAACCATGCGGAGATCCAAACAGGGCGAGCGGCTTCTGGTGCCCGACAGACCGGTGATACCTTTTATCGAGGGTGACGGCATTGGCAGGGAGATCACCCCCCACGTGCAGCAGATCATCAACGCTGCTGTGGAGAAGGCCTACGAGGGAAGCCGCAGGATTGAGTGGCGCGAGGTG
>CAZBFS010000312.1:0-1628 GCA_964491215.1 uncultured Proteiniphilum sp. | reverse complement strand
TTGGGCAGCTGGCTGCCCAAGGAGACGATGGAGGCGTTTCGCACCCATCGGATTGGCATCAAGGGACCACTCACCACTCCCATAGGTGAGGGGATCCGCTCCCTCAACGTGGCACTGCGTCAGGAGCTTGACCTCTATGTCTGCCTGCGGCCGGTGCGCTGGTTCAAAGGGGTGGCCACACCGCTGCTGCATCCGGAGAAGGTACACGTGACCATCTTCCGGGAGAACACCGAGGATATCTATGCCGGCATCGAGTGGGCAGCAGGTACACCTGAGTTGAAGAAGGTGCTCAGATTCCTCCAGGAGGAGATGGGTGTTGCCAGGATCCGTTTCCCGGAGACCACCTCGCTCGGCGTGAAGCCGGTGTCGCGGGAGGGTACGGAGCGACTGGTGCGTGCTGCCATCGAGCATGCGCTGGAACATGGGCTGCCCTCGGTGACCCTGGTACACAAGGGTAACATCATGAAGTTCACCGAGGGTGGCTTCAAAAAATGGGGTTATGCGCTTGCAGAGCGTGAGTATCCCGATAGCACCTTCACCGAACACAAGTTCCGTCAGATAGAAACGGAGCGTGGTCTGGAGCAGGCAGTGGAGGAGTACAACCAGGCTATCGCCTCGGGGAAGGTGTTCATCAAGGATGTGATCGCTGATGCGTTCCTGCAGAATACACTCCTGAAGCCGGAGGAATATGCCGTGGTGGCTACCCTCAACCTCAACGGCGATTATATCTCCGACCAGCTGGCGGCGATGGTGGGCGGCATCGGCATTGCACCGGGTGCCAACATCAACTACGACACCGGGCACGCCATCTTTGAGGCGACTCACGGCACGGCACCCGACATCGTGGGTAAGGGAAAGGCCAATCCCTGCTCCCTGCTGCTCTCGGGTGTGATGATGCTGGAGTACATGGGATGGGATGAAGCGGGTGCGCTGATCACATCCTCTCTCGAGAAGCTCTTTGCGGAAGGGTATGCCACTGCCGACCTGGCTCGATTCATGGAGAAAGGCAAGGCACTAACTACTGCTGAGTTTGCGCAGAAAGTGACCGAGACACTTAAAAATTTGAGAGAATGAACAAACAAAATAGATTATGAGACTGTTATTTCTACATTCCATAACCATTGCCCTGCATTTACAGGAAACTGACAAATCAACAATCAAACATATCTAAAGATGAATAATGAACAAATAACCAAAGTATTATCTGACTCTGTTGCCTACACCAGCAACATCGACAAGGAGCTCTTTACCAGGATGGGTGTGAAGCGCGGACTGCGCAACGAAGATCACTCCGGTGTACTGGCAGGACTCACCCGCGTGGGTGATGTGGTGGGCTACGAGCGGCAGGAGGATGGAACGCTCAAGCCGGTGCCGGGCAAGCTCTACTACCGCGGTATGGACGTGGAGGAGCTGGTGAAAGGAGTGCAGGCTGAGAACAGGCTCGGTTTCGAGGAGACCGCTTTCCTGCTGCTCTCGGGACGTCTCCCCAGTAAGGAGGAGCTGGACGCGGTGAACGATATGATCGCCCATACCATGCCACTGAACCACCTGGCCACGATGAACATCCTCTCACTGAAGGGGAAGAACATCATGAACATCCTTGCCAGAAGCGTGCTGGAGCTGTATGC
>CAZBFS010000311.1:0-1927 GCA_964491215.1 uncultured Proteiniphilum sp. | reverse complement strand
TCTGACATGGAGGTACAACCTTTCATTCTTTCACCTGCCGGAAGGGCAATCTTATGAGTGCTGTGCACTCCCTCGGGAACCCTGAACCAGTTGTCATCAGTCCATTCAATCGGCATCATCAGTGTTTGTCGGCCCAGCGTCTGAAAATGTTTTTCGTAAGCGTGATAGACAATCCACCATTGTCCTGAGATATCCTCCACCAGCGTTCCGTGTCCCTGGCACCACCATCTTTCGGAGCGGTGTTCGGTATGTACGATGGGGTTATAGGGCGAATTCTCCCAGGGGCCATAAGGTGTTTTAGAACGCGCCGAGACCACCATATGTGCCGTTGCCGGTCCTGCTGTCCCGCCCTGAGCGACTGTCTGGTAGTAATAACCGTTTCTGATGGTTGATTTGGGTGATTCCAGACAGAAGCACTCTGTACTCCACTCTTTCGGGAACTGCCAGCCGTCGTAGTTGTGAATGGGATCACCATCTGCCGATAGACCATCCTGGTTCAGTTTCACGGTGCTCCCTCCCGAAAGGTATAGATAGCGGCTTCCCTCACTGTCCACCAGGTGGCCCGGATCAATGAAGCCGTGAATGCCGGTGTCAATGGGATCCGACCAGGGGCCTGCCGCTGATTTTGCCGTGACCACCCATATCTTTCTACCGGCCGGGAAATAGATGTAATAGGTGTCGCCATGCTTTATCAGATCGGGAGCCCATACCGATCCAATATAGCTCTTCAGGGCCTGTGACACCGGCTTCCAGTTGATCATATCAGTAGAATGCCATACAATCAACCCGGGATAGTATTCGAACGAGGAGTGGGTCATGTAATAATCGTTCTCAACCCTGAGAATGGATGGGTCGGGATAATCACCTCCCATCACCGGGTTTTGATAATAATCGCCATTTTGACCGAACAATGGGATGTGCAGGTTTAAAACAATAGAAAACAGTATAATTGCTGACAAATATTTCTTCATAATCTCAATTTATAATGGTTGCATCATTTATCTCCACTCCACCTGTAAATCTTTGATCAACGTGGCACCGCTTCCCACCGTGCCGGTATGCTGAAACCCGAATCCCCCCCACCGGTTGGGAGTGATCACTGCCTCCATCAGAACAGTCTGTACCACCTCAGACCGATCGGGAACGATGTGATAGCTCCTTGAATTTTCGGCATGAACAGATAAGCGGTTTCCTGTCACCCTGACAACAATATGGCAATCTGGACGGTAGCAGTCGGCTGACAGAGGGCTGCCGATGGGGGTTGCAATGCCACCCTCATAACGCATCAGCACAAAATCAATCGCATCGCTGTACTTCGTGGTTCTGATCAGTCGCAACGCATAGCCGTTCAACCCCTTTGTGTCGAATTTAATGAAAACATCCATGTATTGCTGGCGGGCACTGCTGAATCCCTGGCCTGCTGTTTTAGCCGGGACAGCAGTGAAGCTGATCTTCATATCGTGAAACGCATCTCCTACGGGTGTATAGCGTAGCCTGGCTCCCTTGTTGGCTTGTACCAGTCCTGTATCTGCCGCTGCCCCGTCCACACCTTTGCCGTAATACCAGGGGTCACGCTCATTGGTTGCCTCCCAATAGAATTCTTTGGTGTCGTCGGGAGCAAAACAGTCGAGGGTGAAGAACCCCTGCCTCACCTCAGGCTGGTATCTAGTCGACATATTTTTCAGGTTCACCCTCATAGTGCGACTGTCACCCTTAACCTGTGATGATTGAATTGGTGAACGGGTTACCACCCATTCAGGCTGTCCCGGCAAACAGCGTGAGTGTTTGGGTTCAACCTTTGCCATCAGATGCCAGCCGACATCTCCCGATGAGAGTATATAGTTGAGATGGGGCTCATTCATGCGTGAGACAGCCACCTCAACCGGATTGCTTCCCGCAGCATCACTGCATCTGTACCAGCTGACCA
>CAZBFS010000310.1:0-1952 GCA_964491215.1 uncultured Proteiniphilum sp. | reverse complement strand
GAGGGCACGCGCAAGCCGGTAAAGGAATGGAAAAAAGGGTTCTATTTCATCGCGGTGAAGGCGAAGGTACCCATCCTGCTTATCGGTCTTGATTATGGGAAAAAAGAAGCACGTGTACTCGACCTCTTCTACCCCACCAACGACTATCGTAAGGATATCGTGACCATCAAATCCTACTACAAGGATATCCAGGCAAAGAAACCGGAGAATTTCATCCTCTGATTAAACTTTTCCTATTCCTCCCCGAAGTTGAGTGAGAGCTGGATCCCCTCGGGCGGCATGAGATCCTGACCGGCATCAGCGTTCTTGAGGGTGAGCCCCATCAGACGGATCTTGCGGTCGAGCAGATCGTCAGCCTGCAGCAGCAGCTCCTTGCCCAGGTCGAACAGCTCGCTGTAGGTACGGATGTTATGCCCCATGGTGCGGCTGCGGGTGATCACCGTGAAATCGGCGTACTTGATCTTGAGCGTCAAAGTGCGTGCCATGAACTTCTTCTTGTCGGCACGACGGTGCACCTCCAGCGCCAGCTGGTCGAGTGCAGCAAGGATATCGACCATCTCCTCCAGGTCGTCGGCATAGGTCTCCTCTGCACCGAGCGACTTGCGTACCCGCTCCGACTCCACCTCACGGTCGTCGATGCCACGCGCGAAACGGTGGTAGACACTGCCCGCCTTGCCGAACTCACGCACCAGGTCGACCTCCTCCCATTGCTTCAGATCCTTACCGGTATGGATGCCCAGTTCAGCCATCCGTGCAGCGGTCACCCTCCCCACCCCGAAAAACTTGCTCACCGGCAGCTGCTCGACGAAGGCCTCAGCTTGCTCCGGCTCGATGACGAACAGTCCGTCCGGCTTACGGTAGTCGGAGGCGATCTTGGCGAGGAACTTGTTGTAGGAGACACCGGCGGAGGCGGTGAGGCGTGTTGAGCTCAGGATCTTCTGCTTGATCTCGCGGGCAATGAGGGTCGCCGAGCGGTTGCCCTTGTGGTTGATGGTAACATCGAGGAAAGCCTCGTCGAGAGAGAGTGGCTCCACCTTGTCGGTATACTCGAGGAAGATCTGCATGATCTGACCGGAGATGGTGCGGTAGTGCTCGAAGCGGGGCATGACGAAGATCAGGTGAGGACACTTGCGCAACGCCGTGACGGAGGGCATGGCCGAGTGGATGCCGTACTTCCGCGCCTCATAGCTGGCAGCAGCCACCACACCCCGTTTGCCTCCATAGCCCACAGCGACCGGCTTGCCGCGATAATCGGGATTATCGCGTTGTTCGATGGAGGCGTAGAACGCATCCATATCGACATGGATGATCTTCCGGTTCATAGGGACAAATATAATTGTAATTTGTTACATGTCAAAGGGGAAGAGCATTTATCTGCACAACCTGTTCAGGGTGTTCAAGAGGGGGGCGGGTGCCGTTTCATTTTATCGGAACCGCCCCCTATATGATTACTCTCCCAATATACGCTTGCAGACCATCTCGGCGCTGATCACCGCCATGGGGAGGCCCGCCCCGGGCGTGGTGGAGGCACCCACATAGTAGAGGTTGCCATACTCCTCGTCGAAGTTCTTCGGACGAAGCGCACCGATCTGGCTCAGCCGGTGCGACAGTCCCAGGCCGCTCCCCATGTAGAGGTTGAACTGTTTCTCCCACTCCTGCGGGGTGTAGATGGTGCGGGTGACGATGTTGGGCATGATGTCGATGCCGATGCGCTTGGAGAAGTCGGTGAGGATGCTGTCGACGATCTCGTCACGGTCGCTCCAGTCGGGCTTGTACTGCAGGCTGGGCACGGGGCAGACGATGAAGAGGCTCTCGCATCCCTCCGGTGCGCACTGGGGGTTGTGCTTCGAGACGGCGTTCACGTAGTAGTAGGGCTTCTGTAGTGAGTCGGGGTTCTTCAGCACGTCGTGCGCGTACGCCTCGAAGTTGTAGCCGAGAAAGTAGTTGTGCAA
>CAZBFS010000309.1:0-2012 GCA_964491215.1 uncultured Proteiniphilum sp. | reverse complement strand
AGCTGAGCCAGTCCCAGGGCAGAAGAAAGCTCGTCCAGACGGTAATTAAAACCCAACCTATCGTGATCCAGCCACCCTCCCCCTTCGCTGCGACCCTGATTGCGCATGCTACGGCAGAGAGAAGCTGTCTCTTCATCATCAGTGACAACGACTCCGCCCTCCCCCGTGGTAATCTGCTTGTTGGGGTAAAAGGCAAAAACTGAACCATCACCAAAGCTGCCTGCAGCACGTTCGCGATACTTCGCCCCGATCGCTTCGCAGGAATCTTCAATCACCTTCAGGCCCTGCTGCCGTGCTATCTCCATGACCGGATCCATATCCGCCGGCTGCCCGAAGACATGGACCGGCAATACAGCCTTAGTGCGCATCGAGATGGCCTTTTCAATCAGCGCTGGATCTATGTTCAATGTCTGCGGATCAATATCCACGAAGACAGGTTTGGCCCTTTCAAAAAGAATACAGTTGGCTGAAGCGATGAAGCTGAAAGGTGTCGTGATCACCTCATCGCCCTCGCCGATGCCCAGCGCCCGGACCAGCAGATGAAGCCCGCTGGTGCCGCTGTTGACGGCAATGCCGAAACGACGCCCGGCAAGGACAGCCACCTGACGCTCGAATTGTTCCATTTTCGGTCCAAGAGCAAGGTACTGTGATTCCAGCACCGTGGTTACTGCTTCAATTTCTTTTGCTGTGATGTCTGGTGCAGATAAAGGAACTATCATCATATTCTCCTCAATGATTCGATGCTTATCCAAAACGCATAATTCGCGAATCATAGTTAAAGGTTAAGGCCTATTCAATTCGTTTCTCTGAAACAACTTGAGTGGTTAAATAATGGCGCGTAAATATAAATAACACCGAAATCATTAAACCAAACAACACTGCCACAGCAATATATAATTTCTTATTTATCGTGACAGGCTGGGGAATTTCTCCTTGTTCGTTTAACCAGATATCGGCATATATAGCAGGTTGATCTGCCAGCCCTTCCCGTTTAAAGTCACTAAGCTTCAGATTTACCAGGCAAGCTGCTTTTTCTTCAAGCAGCCGTTTATAAATGGGATCTTCTTCTAATAGAGCTGTTATCTGCTCATCCCTGGACAGCAAATATTCTGCGATAGTTTCGTCAAGGTGGGACAAAAGCTTTTCGTTGCGCTCTTTTTCCAGAGTTATCTGCGTAAGGCGATAGTCAGAAATTGTTTCAAGAACAGCTATTCCGGTTCTTTTTACTGCATCTTTACAAATATCAGAGTCGCTATATTCAGCCACTATTTCTAACATGGATCCGATACCGCTCAAAAAAATCACATCCACAGCTTGGATCAATTCATCCGGTTCTTCAGACAGTCCCTTAACCGCCTCTGCGATTACCTCATTCTGTTCAATCAATGCCAGGGCTTCACTATCTTTGACCTCATACGAAGTCAAGTCTAAAAGCGCGCTGTAGCGGTAAGCAGGGGTAACCAAAAAGAAAACATAGAAAACTGCGACAAGCGTTAAAAGTGCTGTAATCCCTATAATCCAATATTTCCCGCGCCACATAATCCGAAGTATTTCTTTGAGATCAATTTCGACTTCCATATTTCGCCCTCACATTATAGTATTCGACATGGTGGTATCCAAATTTATATTCTACAGAGTTGTTTTAAACCCTTTATTCTCTTAAGGAATCTCTTGCCGGTGATCTGAGGGTAACTGTTCAACTGGAGGCGGTTTTTGTAAATCCTTTTCAGCTGCAGGAGAAGCTGCCGTCGGTCTGCGCGGACCCGGCAAAGTTATCTGGGGCAGCAGCGCCACTTCTACACCGAATATCTCCTTGATCAGATCCACCCGAGCTTTCTCATCGATGACCCAGTAATTCAACGCATCAATATTGCCCCGCGGCGCAAACTGCATCTCCCCGGTAAAAAGAAAGGTCTTGATGGTATCAGGTTCCACCTTGGCGCCAAATAGCGCCAGGGAGGCGATCTGCCTTAGAGAAAGGTTCGTCTCCACGTTTTCTTTCAAAGTTTCAA
>CAZBFS010000308.1:0-2012 GCA_964491215.1 uncultured Proteiniphilum sp. | reverse complement strand
AGTCCCCCTGGCTGGGAGCTGGATATAAGCAGGTACCTGCCAAAGAGAAAATAGGTTGCTACCAGATGTGAATCATTGGTTTCCTTAAATCTTGAAATTCGCTGATCTGTAGGAATGTCTGCATATTTATCTTCTCCCAGAAACAAAGTGGTCCTGTCTAAAAACTGCCGGTAATAGGTTACATGCGCTTTCTTCGATTCAAAATAATCATTTGCTTTTGCTTTTTCCATGTAATCAGCTACACGCTTCACCTCATCACCCGTAATATCCTGATAGTTGATAAAGTTTGTGGCAATGGAAACATACAGAATGACTTCATTGGCATTTTCAACGGATATCACACCATCATTATAATTGACTTTTCCGCCGGATGCTTTCACCGACGTACGCCCCTGAAATCTCACCCTGCCCGACACCCGCTCGTGGGTGGATGTGACACCTGACAGAGAGATATAATCCACTCCTGTGGCAACTTTTACATCCCTGTGGGGCGAGGTGAACTGTGTATTGAATGTGATGGCATTTTTTTTATCAGACGTGATCCGTATCTGCAAAACCTGATCGGTAAAAGAGGTAATATATTCCCTTGTATAGGTAACGTCTCCCACTTTGTAGGAGATCATGGCTATTGCCGAGTCCAGATTCAGTTCCCGGTAATAATTGGTGTAATCACCATGGCCCGGGAAGGACAATCTTAAATCGCCGAAGGGCTGATAGGGCATCCCGGAATTTGTATTTGACATCACCTTTTCGGTCGCCAGATCCTGTGCCTCCTGATACTTCCCTGCGAACACCAGATCACGTACCTTGGGAATGTTTTCCAGTGCTTCCGGATTCGTATTGCTGTTTGGCCTTCCTGCCCAGATGGTCTCTTCATTCAGCTGAATCTGATCGATAGCCGGATTACCATACACCATCGCTCCAATCCTGCCGTTCCCCAGGGGCAGTGCCTCGGTCCATGTGGCAGCAGGCTTGTCGTACCACAGCTTGTGCACCTGTCCAAAGATTCCTGAAACGGGCATCAGTAGGACAATACACAAAATATACTTTATCTGGTTCTTTATCATCTTATCTGTTTCTAACGATTCATTATATAGGCAGCGTGTCGTACTGATTCATTTATTGCCTTTTTTCTTTTCCTCATTTACCTTGTTGACGAAATCTTTGTACAACTGGCGCCAGTTCCTGCCATTCCCGATCAGATACTGCTCACACTTTGTTTTATAAATCTCAAAAATGGCCGAGATCTGATTCATGTTTTTGTAATCGATGGCCTGTTCGCGCGCCTCTTTCAGATGTGATAAGATTGTCGCTTCTTCTTCAACCGTTAGATCAGGAACAATCGCCTTGTAGCCACGCAGGGTGAAGTCGACCTTACCTACCGTATATTTATCAAGAATAGTCTCTACCTGGGGTTCTGTCAGTACGCGTCGCAGCCCGTTCATCAGTTTCTGATGTACCTCTTTAGGGATTGTAGAATTGACGATCATCTGCCGGTCGAGTTGACTGAGCGGGCTGCCTGTAACCGGGTTTATTCCATCGGGCACCAGTGTGTAGGGATGGGTGTTGTGCCAGTCCCTTACAGCTTTTAAATGATTAAATATCAACGTATTTAAAAAAGAAATATCCTTTTGATCCTCCAGTTCGAGCGAGGCAACCCATCCTGCCGCTTTTTCTTCTAAAGATAGATCGGATAGCAGGTCTCTGTAACGGCCCTTATCAAAATATCTTGACAGCTCCCCAAAGGATTTAATGGCATGATCGGGATACATTTCACCCTTTTTGCCGAATATTTTTAAATCATCCTCCGGCTCTGTCGTGATTTTGCTCTCATCTACTTTCTGTAAGTCCAATGAAAAAAGTTTGCTAAAAAAGTCATATACAGCCATCCTCTTGTTTATTCCATAATCATGACCTTCTTCGGGCAGATGTACATTTTGCACCTTTTCGCGCACACCGTACAGATCATATACCTTTTGCAGGTATGGATACTCCAATGTGGGAACGCTGGC
>CAZBFS010000307.1:0-2016 GCA_964491215.1 uncultured Proteiniphilum sp. | reverse complement strand
ATAGGTCTCATCTTTAGCTGTATCTACCCCAATTTTATGAACATGCGAAACTTGAATTAATTTGGCTGTAATTGATAAGCAATAAGCAATAAGCAATAAGCAATAAGCAGTAATCGAGGTAAACCAAGAACCTCAACCCTGAAAATCAAATAACTATATTCCGAGTTCCTGCCGGATGGCATTGATCTTGGTATTGGCTTCCTCTTCTGCCTGTGCCAGTTCTTCACGGGTTTTGGCAGATCCCTTCACCTCGATGTAGAACTTGATCTTGGGTTCTGTGCCGGATGGGCGTACCGATAGCTTGGTACCCTCTTCAAAGAAGTATTGCAATACGTTAGAGGTGGTAGGCATCTCCAAAGCCATATGCTCGTTGCGCAGGAAATCAATCGCCTCAAGGCGGCCGAAGTCCTTGATCAGGGTGACCGGTGAGCCACTCAGCGTCTCCATGGGGTTGCTGCGGAACCGCTTCATCATCGCTTCAATCTCGTCGGCACCCTCCTTGCCTTTGCGAACCAGTGAGATGCCCACCTCTTTCGAGTAACCATATTCCAGGTAGATATCTTCGAGCAGCTGGTACATGCTCTTGCCCTTGTCTCTTGCCCAGGCGGCTATCTCGGCGAACAGGGTACAGGCTGATACTGAGTCCTTGTCACGGACAAAGTCGCCGGCCAGGAAGCCGTAGCTCTCCTCACCACCGCCAATGTACTTCTTCACTCCCTCATTCTTGCGGATGATGTCTGCGATCCATTTGAATCCTGTGTAACAGTCGAAGATCTCAATTCCCTTCTTCACGGCTATATCCTTCACCAGCTCGGTGGTGACGATGGTTTTCACCACAAACTCCTTCCCGGTAAGGAGTCCCAGCTCTTCCCGGCGGGTCATGATGTAGTAGAGGTAGATCAGCATGGTCTGGTTGCCGTTCACCAGGATGAAATTGCCATCATTGTCGCGGATGGCTGTACCGATACGGTCGCCGTCAGGGTCAGTTGCCATCACCAGCTCGGCACCCGTCTCTATTGCTTTTTTGATGGCCAGATCGAGAGCTGCCGGCTCTTCGGGGTTGGGGGAGACCACCGTTGGGAAGTCACCACTGATCACATCCTGTTCCGGTACACGAATGATGTTGGTGAAGCCAACAGCCTTCAGCGCATCGGGCACCAGTGTTATGCTGGCACCATGGATGGGAGTAAAGACCATCTTGATGTCATGGTGACGGGCAATCGCCTCGGGTGAGAGCACCAGCTTCTTCACCTCTTCGATAAAGGCTTTGTCCATATCCTTGCCGATAATCTCAATCATGTCGCTGTTCCCCTCAAAGAGGATCTCGTCGACAGAAGAGATGCGGTTCACCTCGGCGATGATATTCTTGTCGTGCGGTGCCAGTACCTGGGCTCCGTCGTTCCAGTAAGCCTTATAGCCGTTGTATTCCTTCGGATTGTGTGACGCGGTGATCATGATCCCACTCTGGCATCCCAGCTTGCGGATGGCATAAGAGACCTCCGGTGTGGGACGCAGATCCTCGAAGAGGTAAACCCTGATGCCATTGGCACTGAAGATGCCAGCGGCGATCTCGGCAAAACGGCGACTGTTATTTCGGCAATCATGTCCGATCACCACCCTGATCTCTTCCAGTCCGGCAAACTCTTTCCGCAGGTAGTTGGATAGTCCTTGCGTGGCCGATCCCACCGTGTACTTGTTCATCCGGTTGCTGCCGGCACCCATGATGCCACGAAGGCCTCCGGTGCCAAACTCCAGATCTTTGTAGAAGGCGTCAATCAACAGCTTCTTGTCTTCGTTATCAAGCAGACGTTCCACCTCTGCCTTCGTTTCCACATCATAGTTTCCATTCAACCACGACATTGCTTTGTCGGTGACCTGTGCCAGTAATGTTGCTTCTTCCATATTCTTATTGTATGTTATGTGTCGATAAATAGTAATAAGCTGTAAGTTGTTAGCTATATGCTGTATGTAAATGCCTAAATTACGTTGACCGTTTTTTTGGTTGATTTAACATAA
>CAZBFS010000306.1:0-2024 GCA_964491215.1 uncultured Proteiniphilum sp. | reverse complement strand
CATCGGCACCCTCGCCCGAGAGCACCATCTTCACTCCCATCGACTTGATGAAACGGGCGATCAGATACATGGGGGTGCTGGCTCGTACGGTGGTCACATCGTAGGTCTCGATATGGTAGATCACATCGCGGATGGCGTCGAGCCCCTCGCGGAGGGTGTACTCGAGCTCATGGTGTACCGATCCGATATGATCTGCCACCTTCCTGGCCGCTGCCAGGTCGGGTGATCCCTTCAGGCCGATGGCGAAAGAGTGGAGCTGCGGCCACCAGGCATCCTCCCTGTTGTCGCTCTCGATCCGCTTTGAGGCATATCGTTTGGCTACAGCCGAGATGATGGAGGAGTCGAGTCCCCCCGAGAGCAACACGCCGTAGGGTACGTCACTCATCAGTTGTCGTTGTACGGCGGCCTCCAAAGCCTCACGCAACCGGGTGGCGTCTGATTGGTTATCCTTCACCTCTTCATAGTCGTTCCATTCGCGATGGTACCATTGCCTCATCTCCCCGTCGGCACTGAAGTAGTAATGAGCGGGAGGAAACTCCTCAATGATGTTACAATAGCCCTCCAGTGCTTTCAGCTCGGAAGCTACATAATAGGCACCGTCACGGTCCCACCCCTGGTAGAGAGGGATGATTCCTATATGATCCCGTCCGATCAGGAAAGTATCTTTCTCCCGGTCGTAGAGGGCAAAAGCAAAGATACCGTTCAGCTCCTCCAGGAAGGAGGGTCCCATCTCCTGGTAGAGTGCCAGGATCACCTCACAGTCGGACTGTGTCTGAAACGAGTAGGTTCCTTCATACCGTTTGCGTATATCACGGTGGTTGTAGATCTCACCGTTCACCGCCAGTACCAGGTTGCCGTCGCTGCTGATCAGCGGTTGCTTGCCCGATGCCGGGTCGACGATCGCCAGCCTCTCGTGTGCCAGGATAGCGCGGTTGCAGCTGAATATACCCGACCAGTCGGGTCCCCTGTGACGCACCCTTTTCGACATCTCCAGCAGCTGCGGCCGCAGTTGCTCCTCTTCTCTTTTTATATTGAATGTACAAACGATTCCACACATGATAGTTGATTTGTTGATTTGATGATTTGCAGATTAGCAGATTAGCAGATTCGAGGATTCGATGATTTGTTGATTAGCTGATTAGTTGATTAGCAAATTCGCTTATCACTAATCGCTCTTTTGCAGCATCCGGTGGATATCATCTGCTACCTTGCGTCCAGAGGCGATCGCTTTCACCACCAGGCTGGCGCCCATCATGGCATCACCCGTGGCGAAAACACGGGCCACGCTGCTGGCATGCCCTTTATCAACCGATACGTTGCCCCGCACATCGTAGGCCACGCCTAGCTCGTTGAGCAATCCCTCCTGTACAGGGTGCACGAAGCCGAGTGCCAGGAGCACCAGCTCCGCCCGGATGGTTTCTGTTTTACCTGAGGAGACCATGGTGAAACGGTTGTTGGCATCTTTCTCCCAGCTAATCTCTTCCACCTCTGCTTCCGTTACCATTCCCCCCTCACCACGGAAGGCGAGCGTGTTGATCTGCCAGCGACGGGTGCATCCCTCCTCGTGTGAGGAGGAGGTTTTCAGCACCTGCGGGTAGGGGTTGGGCCAAGGGGTGGCGGGATTGGTACCCACCGGTGGCTTTGGCATGATCTCGATCTGGGTGACGCTTTTGGCTCCCTGCCGCAGGGCAGTGCCCACGCAGTCGGAGCCGGTGTCACCGCCGCCGATCACCAGCACATGCTTCCCGGCAGCGCTGATTCGCTCCTCACCGGGTGCTGTCTCTCCCTGGATGTGACGTATCTGTTGCGAGAGGTACTCCATCGCGAAGTGGATCCCTTTCAGGTCGCGTCCCTCCGGTGTGATGTCTCTCGGCTTTCCGGCGCCTACGGCAAGGCATACCGCATCGTAGCGTTCCATGATCTCTTTTCCTGAGATATCCCTCCCGATCTCGGTGCCGGTGACAAACTCGATCCCCTCCTCGCGGAGCAGTGCCAGTCGCCGGTCGATCACCTTCTTGCTCAGC
>CAZBFS010000305.1:0-2032 GCA_964491215.1 uncultured Proteiniphilum sp. | reverse complement strand
GCTATTTGGCCGGCCATTGATTCCCACTTATTAAGAACTAAACACTATTATCTATCTTCCCCCAGATTTAACCTTTCAGTTAGTGTAAAGTTATTGTAGGTTGGCTTGGAGGAGAAATTTGCCAGGAAAGAGAAAAGAGATCCCACTGTCCTTTGCTATAGGCAGAACACAAGTGTTCTAAGGAGTGAGATCTCTCATGGAAATAATTCAGCACCTAGGCGAAATGTTCCTGCAAGTTGGTGAAAAGGTTTTAGACATGTTAGAAGGCAATTGGGATTACACCTCATTTCAGCTAGATCTAGAAAAACTGTTAAATGATTTAGGCAAAGATCTATGCCGTGAAGTGATGGAAGGTGCAGACACCTGGTTAAGAGAGCACCCCGAAGAACGGAAAGGCTGGGTAGTGGAGCGAAAAAATGAACTAAAGAATGTATTGACACCGTTTGGTCACATGAACTACCGCCGGACCTACTTTCAGAGCAAGAAAACTGGGAGCTATGCACACCTGGTTGATCTGGCTGCAGGGCTTGAACCTCATGGAAAAATGGATCTAGCTGTAGAGGCGAAATTGGCAGATACAGCGGTGGAGATGTCTTACCGGAAGGCCGGTAAAGACGTGTGGTCTTCTAAATCACCGGAATGCTTTGTTAGCGGACAAACGGTAATGAATGTGCTTAGAAAAACTCCTTTAGATCATTTACAGGTTACCACTGCTGCTCCCAAAAAAAGAGTGCCGGTGCTGCACATTCAAGCCGATGAAGACCATGTACATAAGCAAACCGGTGGAACGGCCTTGGCCAAGCTTGTCTACACAACAGATGGTTATACCGTATCTTTGGCCAATCGAAAACGTTTATCCAATGTCTATCACATTGCCGGCTTGTACAAGGACAATGAAATTCTTTACCAGGAGGTCTTTGAATCCATTGATAATGGCTACGATATTGATTCCTTAGAAAAGCTCTATGTCTTTGGTGATGGAGCACCTTGGATAAGGGGTTTGGCTGGGTATCTAGGGGCAGTTTTTCTACTGGATAAGTACCACATTAACAAATACATTAAGGAGGGGCTTGCTTTTTGTCCCGAGCTGCGCAGCAGGCTCTGGAAAGCAGTGAACGGCTTTGAGCTGGATACAGTCAAGAAGATATTGACAGAAGCCAGAAAGGCGGCAGAAACTGACAATGAGCGTAAACGAGTATCTAAATGCCGCAGGTATTTGGTTGGTAACTGGGATGGGGTTTTGGCCTGGAAAAAAGAAGCTCCGTATGTTATAGGTTGCAGTGCGGAGGGTCATGTGAGCCATGTTCTTTCGGCCAGGCTCAGTAGCCGACCAATGGCCTGGGGTGAGCCCGGTGTAGACAAGATGGCCAAGCTTAGGGCGATGAAAGCCAATGGCATTTCAATTAGAAAACACATTTTACAACAGGCAAAACCCGATCTTAAATTGGCTGAAGCGGTTCGACATTTAATACCGGCCCAACGGGAAAAGTTACTAAAGGTATCCGGGGAGGTTTTTGACAATATGCCGGCTTTGCAAGGTTCCAATAGGTCTTTAAGAAAGGTGCTGAAAAACATAAGCGCTTTGATAACTGATATTTAGAAATGCCCAGGCAAGGATGGGGGATATTTTTTTCTTTTACATCCTACAGTATCTTGACGCTATCACCTTTAAGAATTCTTTTGCAAATATCGTAAAATATTATATAGTTATTAGTGGATATCATAAAAATCACCCCGGATTAAAGGAGGGCTTTAAATGGAGCGACTTGGTACCGGCACGGGAACCGTCCCTCTCCCCAAACCTTTCATCCCCTGCGATGCACCCCCGGAAATTGCCAAAACTTGTGTTGCCGTCGCTAAAAGGAAAGCGGAGACCGGGTCCCCGGCATTACAAGTGTTGGCCTTATTGGCGGGGGCTTATATTGCCATGGGAGCTATTTTATTTACCATCGTCACCAATGATCTTACTCCTATTCTCGGCGACGGCTTGACAAGGGCAATGGGAGGCCTGGCATTTACATTAGGTTTAATT
>CAZBFS010000304.1:0-2042 GCA_964491215.1 uncultured Proteiniphilum sp. | reverse complement strand
AGGTCTTTCAGGTTACCCATCTTCTTGATCTGCTGAATCTGGGCGATGAAGTCGTTGAAGTCGAACTGGTTCTTGGCAATCTTCTTCTGCAGGCGGCGTGCCTCATCCTCGTCGTATTGCTCCTGTGCCTTCTCCACCAGCGAGACGATGTCGCCCATCCCAAGGATGCGGTCGGCCATACGCTCCGGGTGGAAGACATCCATGGCGTCGAGTTTCTCGCCCGTACCGACGAACTTGATCGGCTTATCGACCACCGAGCGGATGGATAGCGCAGCACCGCCGCGGGTATCACCATCGAGCTTGGTGAGTACCACCCCGTTGAAGTTGAGACGTTGATTGAACTCCTTCGCGGTGTTGACGGCATCCTGACCGGTCATGGCATCCACCACGAAGAGGATCTCCTGCGGGTTGACCGCCTTCTTGATCGATTCGATCTCCTGCATCATCTGCTCGTCGATGGCCAGACGACCGGCCGTGTCGATGATCACCAGGTCCTTGCCGTGCTGACGGGCATATTGGATGGCGTTCTGCGCGATCTTCACCGGGTTCTTGTTCTCCTCCTCCGCGTAGACGGAGACACCGATCTGTTCGCCCAGCACCTTGAGCTGTTCGATGGCGGCGGGACGGTAGACGTCAGCGGCCACCAGCAAGGGCTGCTTCCCCTTCTTGCTCTTGAGCATGCTGGCCAGCTTGCCGGAGAAGGTGGTCTTACCCGAGCCCTGCAACCCCGACATCAGGATCACTGCCGGGGTACCCTTGATGTTGATATCGACCGCCGTGCCGCCCATCAGGGTGGCCAATTCGTCGTGCACGATCTTCACCATCATCTGTTCCGGCTTCACCGCGTTGAGCACATCCTGGCCCAGCGCTTTCTGTCTCACCGTCTCGGTAAACTCTTTTGCGGTCTTGTAATTCACGTCGGCGTCGAGCAGGGCACGACGTACCTCCTTCAGGGTCTCGGCAACATTGATCTCAGTGATCCTGCCTTCACCTTTCAGTATCTTAAACGACCTCTCCAGTCTGTCACTTAAATTTTCAAACATAGTCCTTTATGCTGTTTTATATTCCGGATACAAAGGTAATGAAAAAAGCCCAATCACACAGACTCTCAAAATCCCAAAAAGAGAGGTTGCTATCTGGTTTTATGAATGATTGAATCATTTATTAAAGATGTTGGGAGTAACAGTTCAACAGAATTGATTAATTTTGCCGGATGATCTGCCTGATATCACCTATGGTGGGAACGATATTTCTCTCTTACAGTTGATGGAAGAACGATTGTGACGGTTGATAAATTTTTTGATTCAATGAATAGCAGATCACTCAACAAATATCTCTACCTATCAGTTGCTGCGGCACTGATAACCATCCTGCTGAAGTATTATGCCTTTCATGTGACCGGGTCGATGGGTTTCCTCTCCGATGCACTGGAGTCGTTCGTCAACCTCTTCGCTGCTCTCTTTGCATTGCTGATGCTTCATCTCTCCCGTAAGCCGGCTGACCAGGAGCATGAATTTGGTCACGGCAAGGCGGAGTACTTCTCCAGCGCGGTTGAGGGTGCGCTGATCCTGATTGCTGCCTTCACCATCATCCGGTCGGCAGCGCCGCGGATCATCGATCCGCAGCCGCTGGAAAATATCGGGACGGGATTGCTCTTCTCCCTGCTGGCCTCTTTGGTTAACCTGGCAGTGGGTCTTATCCTGATCAACAACGGGAAGAAGAAGAAATCACTGCTGGTGGAGGCAGATGGCAGACATCTGATGACCGATGTCTATACAACGGTAGGGGTTATCCTGGGAATCATCCTGGTGCAGGTTACCGGCTGGCTGATCATCGACCCCATCATCGCCATCCTGGTTGCACTCAACATCATCTATTCCGGTTACAGGCTCATCATCCGTTCTGCCCGCGAGCTGATGGATGCCTCCATCCCGGAGGATGAGCTGGCAAGGGTTACCTCCTATCTCGATTCACTCGGTGAGAGGGAGATCGAATATCACTCCCTGCTCACCCGCATGTCGGGATCACGCCGCTTCATCTCG
>CAZBFS010000303.1:0-2067 GCA_964491215.1 uncultured Proteiniphilum sp. | reverse complement strand
TTTGCTCCCTGCATCAAATAAGGAAAAAAGATCAACACAGGTTACAATCAACGCGAATCATTATGCCGGAAATTTCTCAGCGGGGTTTTGAGATGCCCGCTTCTCCCATACGCAAGCTTGCACCCCTCTCTGATGCCGCCAAGGCACGGGGCACCAAAGTATATCACCTCAACATTGGTCAACCCGACCTGCCTTCTCCACGGGCCGCTCTGGAAGCTATTCGCAGCATAGACCGCACCACGCTGGAATACAGTCCCAGTGACGGTTACCGTTTCTACAGGGAGAACCTGACGGAATATTACAGGAAGTACAACATTGAGCTGACACCTGACGAGATCATCGTGACGGCGGGCGGCTCTGAAGCGGTCCTCTATGCCTTTATGGCCTGTCTCAATCCGGGTGACGAGATCATCGTGCCGGAGCCGGCCTATGCCAATTACATGGCTTTTGCCATCTCCGCGGGAGCAGTGATCCGCACGCTGCCCTCCACCATCGAGTCGGGCTTTGCACTGCCCCATATCGATGACTTTGAGCAGCTGATCAACGAACGGACCAAAGGAATCCTGATCTGCAACCCCAACAACCCCACCGGTTATGTCTACACGCCGCAGGAGATGGAGCAGATCCGGCTACTGGTGCTGAAACACAACCTATATCTCTTCTCTGATGAGGTATACCGGGAGTTCATCTACAACGACACCCCCTACATCTCCGCCTGTCACCTGAAAGATGTGGAGGAGAACGTGGTACTGATCGATTCGGTATCTAAACGATACAGTGAGTGTGGCATCAGGATCGGAGCGCTGATCACCAAGAACCGGAAGGTACACGACACCGTGATGAAGTTCTGCCAGGCGCGACTCAGTCCCCCGCTCATCGGTCAGATCGCTGCCAACGCTTCGCTGCAGGAGAATGGCAGCTATATGCAACATAACTTCGACGAGTACAAGAGCCGCCGTGACTTCCTCATTGAACGACTGAACCACATACCGGGAGTCTACTCTCCCATGCCACAGGGGGCCTTCTATACGCTGGCACGACTGCCCATCGATGATGCCGATGTATTCTGCTCCTGGTGTCTCTCCGATTTCTCGTACGAGGGACAGACCATCTTCATGGCTCCCGCCACCGGTTTTTACGTGACCCCGGGACTGGGCAAAAACGAGGTGCGCATCGCCTACGTACTCAACAAGGGTGACCTGGAGAAGGCGTTGACTGTACTGGAGAAAGCGCTGGAAGCATATCCCGGCAGGAGATAAACAAAGCAAATGAGTACAGAACTGTTTATAGCGAGGCGTATTTACCGGGGCGACAAGCAAAACGACAAGCGTGTCTCCTCACCCGCCATACGGATTGCCATCACCGGCATCGCGCTGGGATTGGCGGTAATGCTCGTGGCGGTATGCATCATCGTGGGCTTCAAGAATGAGGTTCGCGCCAAGGTGGTGGGCTTCGGCTCCCATATACAGGTCACCGCCTTCGACAGCAACAACTCCTATGAACAGACACCCATCGCCTTCTCCGACACGCTGGAAGAGATGCTCGCTTCCAACAATGCCATCAGCCATGTACAGGAGTACATCACCAAGCCGGGCATCATCAAGACCGACGATGACTTCATGGGTGTGGTGCTTAAAGGGGTCTCGGAACGGTACGACTGGGAGTTCTTCCGCAAGAACATGGTAGAGGGTGAGGTGATCAATGCCGGTGACACTACCACCGGCAACCGTGTCATCCTCTCGCGCGTGATCGCAGGCAAGCTGCATCTGAAGATGGGCGACAGCTTCACCTGTTACTTCGTACAGGAGCCGGTGCGTGCCCGCCACTTCACCATTGCCGGCATCTACGAGACCAATTTTGAGGAGTATGACAAGCTATATGTGATCACCGAAAAAGAGGTGCTGGCCTCCCTCAACGGCTGGGAAGAAGATATGGTGAGCGGCATCGAGCTGCTGGTGAATGATTATGACAACCTCGACCGCACCACGCAGGATCTCTTCTTCACCCTGGCATCGCACAGCGACCGCTTCGGCAACAACCTCTACACCCGTTCCATCAAGGATATCA
>CAZBFS010000302.1:0-2072 GCA_964491215.1 uncultured Proteiniphilum sp. | reverse complement strand
CCTGTCTCATCTCCATGTTCACCATGCTGGGCATGATCAAATGGCTGGAGAGGATTGCAAAATAAGAAAATAACCGATCAGCAGTACGGTTCAGCCGGTGGGGTCATCCCACCGGTTTTTTTGTGGATTTTTACAGATGGTTAAAGAGATCGCATCTTGAGAGATAGGGGTGACAGTTGATAACTTGTCTGCATATCCCGTTAAAGCTTTCTCCTTTTTCTGTATATTTGCCCTGGATAACCTCCGGGTAACATTTCAGAAATATGCATCCATTTGTTCATCTACACGTTCACTCTCAATATTCGCTGCTCGACGGGCAGGCCAGTATCCAGCGACTGGTAGACAAAGCCCTGAAGGACGGCATGCGTGCCATGGCCCTCACCGACCACGGTGCCATGTACGGCATCAAGGAGTTCCTCAACTATTGCAACAAGAAGAACGGGCCACACAAGGCTGAGATCACCAGGCTGCAGAAAGAGATCAACACCCTCGCCGAGGGGAGTGATGATGCTTCCGGCAAGAGAGAAGAGTTACTGCGCCGGTTGCAGGAGGCAGAGCAGAAGCTGCTCAAGCCGATCGTGGGGTGCGAGTGCTACCTGGCACGACGTGACCGCTTCTCACAGACGGAGAAGATCGACGGCAGCGGCTGGCACCTGGTGGTGCTGGCCAAGAACCTGACCGGTTACAAGAACCTTGTGAAGATGGTCTCGAAGAGCTGGACCGAGGGGTTCTACTACCGTCCCCGCATCGATAAGGAGCTGCTGGAGCAACACAGTGAAGGGCTGATCATCTCCTCTGCCTGTCTGGGAGGTGAGATCTCCCGCAAGGTGGACAGCGGTCAGATCAGCGACGCCGAGGAGGCTGTGCAGTGGTACAAGCAGGTGTTTGGCGACGATTATTACCTGGAGCTGCAACGCCATAAGACCAACCGCCCCGATGCCGATCAGACCACCTATCCCAAGCAGGAGCGGGTGAACCAGGAGCTGATTCGCATCGCCCGCAAATATGATGTGAAGCTGATCGCCACCAACGATGTGCACTTCGTGAACGAAGAGGATGCCGACGCACACGACCGGCTCATCTGCCTCAGCACGGGAAAGGATTTCGACGACCCCGACAGGATGCGCTACACCAAGCAGGAGTGGCTCAAAAGCACCGCGGAGATGAACCGGATCTTCGCAGACATCCCGGAGGTGTTGACCAACACCCTGGAGGTGGCAGAAAAGGTGGAGTTCTACTCCATCAATAACCCGCCGCTGATGCCCTTCTACCCGATCGATCCCGCCTTCGGGACAGAGAAACAATACCGGGAAAAGTATCCCGAGCAGGTGCTTATGGAGGAGTTCGGCAAGGATACCTTTCACCGGCTGGGTGATTACGACAAGGTGATACGGGTGAAGCTGGAAGCAGACTACCTGGCACACCTCACCTTTCAGGGTGCGCGCCGCCGTTACGGTGAAGTGTTGACAGAAGAGATCCGTGAACGTCTCACCTTCGAACTGGAGACCATCAAACGCATGGGTTTCCCCGGCTACTTCCTGATCGTGCAGGATTTCATCAACGCCGCCCGGGAGATGAATGTGGCGGTGGGTCCGGGTCGCGGCTCGGCGGCCGGCTCGGCAGCCGCCTATTGCCTGGGGATCACCGACATTGATCCGTTGAAGTATAATCTGCTGTTTGAGCGTTTCCTGAACCCCGATCGCATCTCGATGCCCGATATCGACATCGACTTCGACGACGAGGGGCGCGGCAAGGTGCTCCGCTGGGTTACTGAGAAGTATGGCAGCGAGAGGGTGGCGCACATCATCACCTACGGGACCATGGCCACGAAATCGTCCATCAAGGATGTGGCACGGGTGCATAAGCTCCCTCTCTCCGAGTCAAACAGGCTGGCCAAGCTTGTACCCGACAGGATTCCCAATGTGAAAAAAGTAAACCTCAGGGCTGCCATCGACAATGTGCCGGAGCTCAAAGAGGCAGCCAACAGCAGCGATCCGCTGTTGAGAGACACCCTCAAATATGCCTGCATGCTGGAGGGAAACGTGCGCAACACGGGTGTGCATGCCTGTGGC
>CAZBFS010000301.1:0-2095 GCA_964491215.1 uncultured Proteiniphilum sp. | reverse complement strand
ACCAGTCGGCGATATCATTCCCCAGACCGGCGATATCCACACAGAATACGATGGCGCCATTGGCCTGTGAGGAGACTTCCATCCACACTGTGTAGGTGCCGTCACCGGTGACCAGGGCTTCATATTTACCCATGGCGAGGTTGGACCAGTAGCCCACGCCCCAGCTTGGGTCGGAGTACTCAAGGCCTGCCACGTAGGAGCCTGCAGCGCCGCTCTTCAGATTGTCGGTAATGCCGGTAAGAGTGAATGAAACGACCATGTTCTTTGCGAACTTGATGGAAGCAGGATCGATGGGAGGATTGGCCGCGGTTGCACCAAATTCGTTGTAAATCTCGATACGCAGCCGGCCATTCTCTTCCAAATCGCCAAAGACCAGGTTACCCGATTCGGGAGTCACCTCTGCATAGGCACGCACGGAACGAAGTGCCAGGCCCAGACTGCGTTTAGAGAAGCCTGCCTTGGCAGATGCATCACTGAATGTAAGGGTATTGGCATAGTCGTTGTGCACAGTGCTGACATTGCCGCTCCAATAATAACCTGCGCCATCGGTGACCGTTGTTTCACCATTCCGATAACCGGTTACCGGAAGGAAAATGCTGTTGCCGTTCTGTGCCGTGAAGCGCATGCCTTCCACGCCGTCGACTGTTGTCCATTGCTGGGTAGTGTTCTTCACCAGTTCCGCTATTTGCGCAGGGGTAGGCATCTGACTCTTCATGGGAGAATCACCATCCAAATCAAGGTTGAAAATGAGATCGTCGTCACTCCCTGCAATATCTGTGTTGAGATAGTCCTCCAACTTAGTTGAGGTCTGCATGCCCGTCTGGTCTCCATAACCAAACAGCGTTCCGGCTTCCGACTCACTGTCTGCCCCGATGTTGGCTTGGGCCCACATGACGCTCAGTCCCAGATCCACATAGGCCATCTGTTGCGTGAGGGTGGTCACTGTTTTGGTTTCACCATACACATATCCATCTCCTATTCTGGCAAATGCCGCATAATGATAGGTGGTACCCGGCAACAAACCGCCCACTTCACCCAGTTCACGGGTGATACCGGAGGTTACGTTGTCGGCCGAGAGAGCGAGTTTTACACCTGTGTCAAATGATGCAAGACCCTCAGTGCCGCTGATATCGGCAGAGAACGTTGCTTTACTGCTTGTAATCTCTGCAGCATCATTTGTCGTGACAATCGCATTGGTAGCCACGAACGATTTGATTTCGCCAAATCTGGTTACCTTATCCTGGAGGGTCACATAGGTGGCATAATAATAAGTAGTGCCGGTAGTGAGTCCGGTAATCGTGGTGACCACATCCCCGTTTTCATCAACGCTGCCGCTCTTTCGGCTGCCTTTGGTCGTCGGATCGGCATCGATACCGTAGTAGGCGCCCACTTCGTAAGAAGCGGATGAAACCAGTGAAAGATCTTTTACAGTACCAGTCACTTCCGCAGCAACAGCGGTCACACTGGCAGCTCCTGTGGTGATCTCGGAAATAATCTCTCCGGTTCTGATGGCATAATCCTCCTCCACATCACAGGAGGTAGTGAACAGACCGGCTGCCAGTAAAAGAATGGCTGAAATATATTTTAAGTTCATATTCTTCATTTTTTATTTATCATTTAACGACTGTGCCTACTCCGTTTCTTCGGCAATAAAAGGAGTGCCGTTGTCCATTTTGACAGTCACCGTCACTGTGATGCTTGCGGTAAACACATAATGGGGTGTGTCACCAACGGTAGCGCCCCAGGGATTGAGAATATAGCGCCGGGCGGTGGTATCATCATCGCCTACGACACGGTCTATCGCGGTATCGTCAAATGGAATGCTGGCACCGTCCACCTGGATATCTTTGATGGCAACATCCATGTTGGGATTCTCTTTCAATATTTTCTGGATATCGAGATACAAGCCTTGAGGAGCATCGCTTGCTCCTGCAATCGCGAAAGTATAATCACCATCACCGGAAATAAAGACGGGTTCCGATACGGTGAAGGTCCAACCCATATCAAAGAAGTGCATGGTTGCCTTGTAGGACTTCACCGCACCGGCAGTCTGGGCGACGAAATGATATCCCATATACTGGTAGAGATTTCCCTG
>CAZBFS010000300.1:0-2115 GCA_964491215.1 uncultured Proteiniphilum sp. | reverse complement strand
TAAAGCTGGTATCGGAGAGCGGTGTGGGCACCATCGCTGCCGGCGTGGCCAAGGCAAAAGCCGACCTGATCGTGATCAGCGGCGCCGAGGGTGGCACCGGCGCCAGCCCCTCCAGCTCCATCAAGCATGCAGGCCTCCCCCTGGAGATTGGGTTGGCAGAGACGCAACAGACGCTGGTGATGAACAACCTGCGCGGCATGGTGAAGCTACAGACCGATGGTCAGCTGAAGACAGGCCACGACATCGTGGTGTCTGCCATGCTGGGAGCCGAGGAGTATGGCTTTGCCACCAGCGCCCTGATCGTGCTGGGTTGCGTGATGATGCGCAAGTGCCACCTCAACACCTGCCCCGTGGGTGTCGCCACCCAGGATGCAGAGCTCCGCAAGCGGTTTGTGGGCAGGTATGAGTACCTGGTCAACTACTTCCGTTTCCTGGCGGAGGATGTGCGGGAGCAGCTGGCAGCCATGGGCTTCCGTTCGCTCGACGAGATCATTGGCAGAGCCGATCTGTTACAGCGGAAGCACTACCCCGATCATCCCAAGTCGGAGAAGATCGATCTCACACGAATCACCTTCTTCCCTGAGGAGGGTCAACGCAATGCACTCCGTAAAACAGGGGACCGCCATCAGCTGCCGGAGGAGCTGACAGACAGGAGGCTCCTGGCAGAGGCTCTCCCGGCGATCGAGTTCCGCCAGCCCGTAGGTATCAAGTCGAAGATACGCAACACCGACCGCACCACCGGAGCGATGCTCTCAGGCGAGATCGCCCGCCATTACGGTCACGAGGGATTGCCCCACCATACCCTCTCTGTCTGGTTCGATGGGTCTGCCGGACAGAGCTTCGGTGCCTTCCTGGTGAAGGGAGTCACCTTCTACCTCCACGGGGATACCAACGATTACCTCGGTAAGGGTTTGTCGGGAGGCAAGATCGTGGTGACACCACCACGAGGCAGCACCTTCAGGGCGGAGGAGAACATCATCTGCGGCAACACCACCCTCTACGGTGCCACCTCCGGATCGGTCTTTATCAACGGCGTGGCGGGAGAACGTTTCGCTGTCCGCAACTCAGGTGCACTGGCGGTGGTGGAGGGTGCCGGCGACCATTGCTGCGAGTACATGACCGGTGGCTGCGTGGTGGTGCTGGGACGGGTTGGCCGCAACTTCGCCGCCGGCATGAGCGGTGGCGTGGCCTATGTGCTGGATGAGCAGGGCGACTTCGACTACCACTGTAACATGGAGATGGTGGAGCTCACCCTGGTGGAGGAGCTCTCCGACATCCGCGAGTTGAAGGAGATGATCGAGAAACATCATCAGTACACCAACAGCGAACAGGCGGGCCGCATCCTTGCGGAGTGGGATCGCTACCAGGAGAATTTCATCAAGGTGACTCCCATCGAATACAAGAAGGTGTTACAGGAGCGCAAGATCGCCGAGCTGGAGAAGAAGATCGCCGTGGTGGAGAGAGATTATTAACAGGCTCCTCTGATAAGGAGCACAAAAAAAGATTGTATGGGTAATCCAAAAGCATTTATGACGATCGGACGGAAAGTAGCCGGTTATCGTCCTGTGAGCGAACGAATATATGACCAGGCGGAGGTGGAGCAGACACTCAACAGGGAGGACCGCCGCGAACAGGCTTCCCGCTGTATGGACTGTGGCATCCCCTTCTGTCACTGGGCCTGCCCCCTGGGCAACAAGATGCCGGAGTGGCAGGACCACATCTATCGTGGTGAGTGGAAGAAAGGCGTGGAGGTGCTGCATGAGACCAACAACTTCCCCGAGTTTACCGGCCGTGTCTGCCCCGCCCCATGCGAGAAATCATGCGTGCTGGCACTGCACGAGGCACCGGTGACCATCCGCGAGAATGAGGCCTCGGTGACCGAGGTGGCTTTCATGGAGGGGATGATCAAAGCGCAACCTCCCAAGCGTCGCACCGGCAGAAGGGTGGCGGTGATCGGCTCGGGACCGGCGGGACTGGCTGCGGCACAACAGCTGAACCGCAAGGGACACAGCGTCACCGTATATGAACGTGACAAAAGCCCCGGTGGACTGCTCCGCTATGGCATCCCCAACTTCAAGCTGAGCAAGAAGGTGATCGACCGGCGGCTGGCACTGC
>CAZBFS010000299.1:741-2136 GCA_964491215.1 uncultured Proteiniphilum sp. | reverse complement strand
GAGAGATCCATTGTTGGGGTCCCTCCGCTTTGCTTTGGGCTGCCCAGCGAATACCTCTTTTCATGATCTCCAGTGTTTCCGGCACCTCGAAATCTTTTGCCACATGGCCCAGCGAAGAGTAGAAAACCCTTCCCTTTCCGTACGATTTCTTCCATACCACCGGCATCACGGCACCCTCTATCCAGTCGTTGTGCTCACCGCTGAAGGTGGTGGTGGCTAACACCTTTATGTTTGGATCCACGTGCATGTAGTACTGTTCCGACTTCATTGAGAAGTCGCTCAGGCCAGCAGTTACCCGATCATCCTGATCAATGATCTGCACATCATATCGAATGATATTGCCCGGATGTGCCACCCACTGGCCCCCCACCATGTACTGAAACTCCACGTTGCTGCGGAATGAGTCACCTGTGCCGCCATGCCATCCTGCCAGGCCTGTGCCGTTGTGCACCGCACCGAGCAGTGCTCTCTCCTGCTGATGGGTGATCTCTCCCTGTGTGAAATGCTGGATAACCAAATCCACGCGTTCCATCAGTGCTGAATCGGTGTAGCAGGAGAGGTTATCAAAAACGAACACCTCTGCCCCTTCTGACTCCAGCCAGGGCACAAAGATGTCACGGCACTGTTCGGGCTCATGCCCCTCCCATCCTCCATATACATAGAGCACTTTTTTTCCCGTCAGGACTTCATCATACGTGTTCTCATTCTGCTGATTTACTGATCTGTTGCAACTCATCGTGAGGGATGTTATTCCTGTCAGGAATGTAATTAAAAAGGTTTGCAAGTTCTTCATACCGGTATTTTGCATTGATGCGTTTTGATCTTCTTCTGCAGGCAAAGATAAATTTATTTTTTATGGAGTCGCAAATTTTCTCAATTTATCTGTTTATGATTATCTTTGAAGTGATGATTCACTTTGACCAGAAACAAACAATCAATAAAATATTTGAGGCCATGATTCCAAAGCATTCCATTTTCCTTTTTTGTGCTCTTTCTCTCCTGCTGATGGGAGGATGCAACCGTACATATACCAACAGCTCTCTCTCCCCGGAGGAGAGAGCCGTAGACATGGTAAAGCGACTCACACTCGAAGAGAAGGTGCTGCTGATGATCGATGTCTCCGCACCGGTTGAACGACTGGGAATCAAAGAATACAACTGGTGGAATGAAGCGCTGCACGGTGTAGGTCGCTCCGGTCTGGCTACCGTTTTTCCCCAACCCATCGGTATGGCAGCCTCGTTCGATGAGGGAGCACTCTTTCGCGTTTTCGAAGCTGTCTCCGATGAGGCACGTGCCAAGCACGCATTTTATGCTGCCCAGGGTAGCCACGAACGCTATCAGGGACTCACCATGTGGACCCCCACCGTGAACCTGTTGCGTGACCCCCGCTGGGGC
>CAZBFS010000299.1:0-731 GCA_964491215.1 uncultured Proteiniphilum sp. | reverse complement strand
TGAGACATACGGTGAGGATCCCTACCTCTCTGCGCGCATGGGCGTGGCCGTGGTGAAGGGATTGCAGGGGCCGGACGATCAGCAGTACGACAAGCTGCATGCCTGTGCCAAGCATTTTGCTGTCCATTCGGGTCCGGAGTGGAACCGTCACTCCTTCAATGCGGAGGAGATCGATCCGCGCGATCTTTATGAGACCTACCTGCCGGCATTCAAGGCACTGGTGACCGAGGGGGATGTGCAACAGGTGATGTGTGCCTACAACCGCTTCGAGGGAGATCCCTGTTGCGGCAGTAACCGCCTGCTGATGGATATCCTGCGCGGTGAGTGGGGATACGAGGGAGTAGTGGTGGCCGATTGCGGAGCTATTGCCGATTTCTACAATGAGAAAGGTCATCAAACCCATGCCGATGCTGCGGAAGCCTCGGCAGCTGCCGTACGTAGCGGTACTGATCTGGATTGCGGCTCCAGTTATAAGGCGCTGCTGGAGAGTGTGAAGAAGGGGTTGATCAGTGAGGCGGAGCTGGATGTCTCACTGAAACGACTGCTTCGTTCCCGTTTTGCGTTGGGTGAGATGGATGAACCGGATGAGGTCTCCTGGAACAGGATACCGTTGTCGGTGGTCGCCTCGCCGCAACACGACTCACTGGCACTCGACATGGCTCGCCGGTCGATGACGCTGCTGCAGAACAACAATGAGATGCTGCCCCTAAAGAGAGGGGGACTCACCATCG
>CAZBFS010000298.1:0-2138 GCA_964491215.1 uncultured Proteiniphilum sp. | reverse complement strand
TGGAGAACATACGTAACCGTTTCAACCAGGGTGTTGTGGCCGAGTATGATGTGATTACTGCCGATGTGCGACTCAAGGGTCTTATCCCCAGTATCCTGCAATCGGAGAACATGATGAAGATCGCGGAGCTACAGCTTAAAATGCTGATGGGGATGGATAGTGAGCTGCCACTCAAAGTGGTGGGATCGCTGGAGAACTATCACGCATCGATGTTCGACGTGATCATCCCCGCCGACACCTCGCTGGTAAACAACAGCGATATCCGTCAGTTTGAACTGCAGTCGGAGCAGGCACGTAACGCCTACGAGATGCAGAAGCTGCAGTATGCACCATCGCTGGTTACCAGCTTCAACTGGACCTACACCAGTCAGAACAACGACTTCAAGTTTCGCGACTACCGCTGGGACCCCTATTCGATGCTTGGATTCACCCTGCAGATCCCCATTTTCAACGGGGGGCAGCGCTATCACGGCGTGAAGCAGGCTGAGGTGCAGCTCTTCCAGATGGAGGAGCAGCGCAAGGAGCTGGAGCGTGGTTTGAAACTCTCCATTCGCAACAACTACGACCTTATACACAAGAACATTGAGCAGGTGGTGGCTACCGAGTCGTCGGTAGCACAAGCCCGCAAGGGACATGAGATCACACTGAAGCGGTACGAGACCGGCATGGGTACCATTGTAGATGTGAATGCGGCGGCACTGGCGGTGATCAACGCCGAGCTGCAGTATCGCAATGCCATCTACGACTACCTGGCGGCGAAGGCTGACCTGGAGAAGGTATTGGGCTATGATATACAACCTGTAGTGACAAACGAATAAAGAAACAGATAATTAATAATCAGATGAAAAAGTACAGCTTATTGCATTTTACTCCTCTTCTGGCAGTCGCACTGATTGCTTCCTGCAGTGGAAAGGGAGCTTCAGAAGGAACAGAGAACGAAGCACTTCAAAAGGCAAATGTGCGGGTGGAGACCGTGCAGATGGTGCCGGTTGATCAGATCTCAACCTTCACGGCATCGGTGGAAGCCGATCAGGTGAACAACATAGCCCCTGCCATGGGAGGGCGCATCCGCAGGATCATGGTGGATGTGGGTTCCACGGTGCGTCGCGGGCAGACTGTGGCAACCATGGATGCAGCCAGCTTCGCACAGCAGGAGACACAGGTCGCCACCCTGCGGAGAGACTTTGGTCGTTATGAGGAGTTGTATGCCGTGGGCGGCATCTCCAAGCAGCAGCTCGACCAGGCGCGTACACAGCTTGAGGTGGCTGAGACAGCATTGAACAACCTGGGTGAGAACACCATGCTGGTGAGTCCCATCAGTGGTGTGGTGACCGCCCGCAATTACGATCCGGGAGATGTGGCAATGCAGCTACCCATTCTCACCATCGAGAGCCTCAATCCGGTGAAGGTGGTGGTGAACGTGTCGGAGTCCTTTTATAGCCGTGTGGTGAAGGGCATGCCGGTAGAGGTGACCGTCGATGCACTCGAGGGGGAGACCTTCCAGGGCAAGGTGTCACTGATCCATCCGACGCTCGACCCGGTGGCACATACTTTCACCGTGGAGGTGACCGTCCCCAACAGCCAGCTGCATCTCCGTCCCGGCATGTTTGCACGGGTGAAGATGAACTTCGGTACGCACGATCGTCCCCTGCTTTCCGATATGGCTGTGTTGAAGCAGGTGGGATCGAACGACCGGTATGTCTTCGTGGAAAAAGATGGCAGGGCACTCTATACCGTGGTGCAGCTTGGAGCAAGGATCAACGATAAATATGAGATCCTCTCCGGTCTGAGCGAGGGTGATCGCGTCATCGTGCAGGGTAACAGTGGCCTGATTGACGGAACCGAAGTAGAAGTGGTTCAGTAAGGATATGAACAGTTAAAAAGAAACGAACAGATGAAACCATATGAAACCGCGGTGAAAAACCCCGTGGGAACAGCATTGATATTTATCGGTGTCGTGTTTATCGGGATAATGTTCTACCGGCAGCTGCCGATAGACCTCTACCCCAATATCGACCTGAACATCGTCTCTGTGATGACCTCCTATTCAGGCGCGGGTGCCGAGGATGTGGAAGCAAACGTCACCCGCCCGCTGGAGGATGTACTCAACTCGACCGAGAAGCTGAAGGAGATCACCT
>CAZBFS010000297.1:0-2148 GCA_964491215.1 uncultured Proteiniphilum sp. | reverse complement strand
TCTTTCATCAGGTGATAGGCTTCGTTGATGATCTGCATGTCGCCATACTCGATGCCATTGTGTACCATCTTCACGAAGTGGCCGGCACCGTTCTCGCCAACCCAGTCGCAGCAGGGCACACCACCGTCGACCTTGGCTGAGACAGCCTGGAAGATCTCCTTCACGTGTTTCCATGCCTCGGGTGATCCGCCCGGCATCATTGAGGGTCCCTTCAGTGCTCCCTCTTCACCGCCGGAGACGCCTGTGCCTACATACAGCAGTCCGTTGCTTTCCACATATTTTGTCCGGCGGATGGTATCGGGGAAATGACTGTTTCCGCCGTCAATGATGATGTCACCCGGCTCCAGCAAGGGTAGCAGCAGCTCTATAAAGTCATCCACCGGCTTTCCGGCTTTCACCAGCATCATCACCTTGCGGGGACGCTCGATGGATGCCACAAATTCCTCCAATGAGTGGGCACCAATAAAATTCTTGTCTTTACCTCTTCCTTCCAAGAAGTTATCCACCTTGGTTACCGTTCTGTTGTAGACAGCCACGGTGTACCCCTTACTCTCCATGTTCAGTACCAGATTCTCGCCCATGACGGCGAGTCCGATCAAACCAATATCAGCTTTTTGTTTCATTGTTCTACAATAGTTTAATTGAACCAGGAAACGAGAGCCTGGACAGTTTGTACCAAGCTCTTCGTTTCGATGATTCGTTTGTTGCTTGTTAGCACTTATCTTTTCACACGGGCATTTCCTTTCCAGATGCTCCAGATCACCTCCTCATCGGCCGGTTGAGCATAATCGGTAAGGAAGGTAGTGGCCAGCGCACCGCTTGCCCAGGCAAACTGAATCCAGCTGGCAGGATCCATCTGCCGGAGAATGCTGTAGAGCAAGCCACCCACAAAGCCATCCCCTCCGCCGATGCGGTCCATCACGTTGATCTTACGCAGGGGGGCTTCGTGCCAGTTTCCGTTTTCATACACAATGGCACCCCAGAGATGCTCATTGGCACTGACCACTTCCCGCAGGGTATTGGCGAAGACTGAAACATTCGGGAATGCCTTTCCGGCATTTCGTATCATCCCCTTAAATGCATCGAGTGTGTCGCCAATATTTTCACCACCTGCTTTGGGGCCCTCAATACCCAGGCAGAGCTGGAAATCCTCCTCATTACCAATCAGGATATCGGAGAGAGAAGCGATCTCGGTGAAGGCCTCTTTCAGCTCTTTATCTCTTCCTTTCCAGAAGGTCGCCCTGTAGTTGAGGTCGAACGAGATGAGCGTACCATGCTTCTTTGCAAAACGGGCTATCTCCAGACAGAAATGACTCGTATCGGGTGAGAGAGCGGCGATCAGACCAGAGAGGTGCACTATCTGCACTCCCTCTTTTCCGAAGATACGATCCAGGTCGAAATCCTTTACGTTGAGCGTTCTACCCACCTCTCCGGCACGGTCGTTCAGTACGCGGGGACCGCGCAATCCGAAGCCGCTGTCGGCAATATTGAACTGGTGGCGGTAACCCCAGGGATCGCCTTGCGGTACCTCGGGACCCTCATACTCCATGTGTCGTGCCCGCAGATCAGACTTGATGAAAGCAGCGATGGGGCTATCTTTCACAAAGGAGGTGAGCACCTTCACCGGCAATCCCAGGTAGGAAGAGATACTTGCCACATTGGTCTCGGCACTGGTAGCCTGCATCTGATACATATTCGAACTCTGTACCGGTTGTGCATTCACCGGGGTGATGCGTACCCCCATGCTGGTAGGTACCAGCAGTGCATATTTGAAATCTTTCTTTAATTCAAGTGACATATACAACTTATAGCTAAATCAAATACTAAACGAATCGAAGCCGCCATCCACAATGGCAACTGTGCCGGTGACGAAGCGTGAGGCGTCACTCACCAGGTAATGTAGCGTACCGAGCAGATCTTCCGGATCACCGAACCTGCGGAACGGCGTGTGGGCAATGATGGTGTTGCCTCTGTCGGAGTAGGTGCCGTCGGGGTTGGTCAGTAGAGCTCTGTTCTGTTCAGTGATGAAGAATCCCGGGCAAAGTGCGTTCACGCGGAAAGTCTCGCCGAACTTGGTAGCCAGCTCACCGGCAAGATACTTGGTGAAGTTGGTCACGGCAGCCTTGGCGGCACCATAACCGGCAACAC
>CAZBFS010000296.1:0-2163 GCA_964491215.1 uncultured Proteiniphilum sp. | reverse complement strand
GTTGTAAAGGTAATACTATTTTTTTTGTTTCAATTATTTTACACGATAAAAGATGTAGTTCTCCCAGGTCACCACAAATCGATCATTTCGATTCTTATTTGTACCTTTGCAGTTCAAAACCAACAAACAATGGAGATAGCTGCTTTGGTTTCCGGAGGAGTGGACAGCTCGGTGGTGGTACACCGCTTGAAGGAGATGGGACACGACCCGGTTATCTACTACATAAAGATTGGAATGGAGGACAAGGATGGTTACATAGACTGTCCATCGGAAGAGGATATTGAGATCGTCTCCTTCATCGCGAAGAAGTATGGCTGCAGGATGGAGATCGTCTCGCTGCATGAGGAGTATTGGGACAGCGTGGTGCGTTACACCATCGACTCGGTGAAGCGGGGGTTGACACCCAACCCCGACATGATATGCAACAAGCTGATCAAGTTCGGCGTCTTTGAACAGAAGTGGGGACACCAGTTCGACCGGATAGCCACGGGTCATTATGCCACCACCACGGAGAAGGAGGGCCTCACCTGGCTCTCCGCGGCAAAGGACAGGGTGAAGGACCAGACCTATTTCCTGGGACAGATCAGCTACCTGCAGGTCTCCCGCCTGATGTTCCCCATCGGCGACCTGCTCAAGTCGGAAGTGCGTGCCATCGCCGCGGAGCAGAAGTTACCTTCTGCACAACGCAAGGACAGCCAGGGGATCTGCTTCCTGGGGAAGGTGAACTACAACGAGTTCATTGAGCGTTACCTCGGCAGGAAGGAGGGCCTTATCGTGGAGCTGGAGACCGGCAACATCCTGGGCAAGCACCAGGGCTTCTGGTTCCACACCATCGGCCAGCGGAAAGGACTGGGTTTGAGCGGTGGACCCTGGTTCGTGATCAAGAAGGATGTGAAGCGCAACATCGTTTACGTTTCGAAAGGGTATGACACGCGCCACCAGTATGGAGAGGTGATCGACCTGCAGGGTTTTGATTTTATCACAAAAGATATCTGGGGTGATTTCGACGATGAAAAAGAGATCACTTTTAAGATACGCCATACACCCGATTTCACCAGGGGCAGGATCAGCCGCATCGGCGATCTCTACCGCATTCAGTCGGTGGAGCCGGTGCAGGGTATCGCCGCCGGTCAGTTTGGTGTGGTCTACGACAGTGACAGCCACCTCTGCCTGGGCAGCGGTATGATCATCTAGTCTGCCGGCGATTAGATTATTAGATTATAACATTCCCTACTGTAAGGAGATGAAATCTGATTTATGGATTTAGTGGTTGAGTTTGTAGATATCATCGAGTTCCTTGGCACCTTTGCCTTCGCCATCAGCGGCATACGGCTCGCCTCGGCCAAGAAGTTCGACCTTTTTGGTGCGTTTGTCGTCGGCTTTGTGACCGCTATCGGCGGTGGTACCCTGCGCGACCTCTTCATCAACGTCACCCCTTTCTGGATGGAGAACCCTGTCTATCTCTGGGCTACCCTGCTGGCGCTGCTCTTCGTCATCATCTTCCACAACCAGCTAATACGCCTCAGCAACACCTTTTTCCTGTTCGACAGCATCGGGTTGGGGCTCTTCGTGGTGGTGGGCGTGGAGAAGAGTCTCGCGCTGGGGCATGAGCCCTGGGTGGCCGTTATCATGGGGACCATCACCGGTTCGGTGGGCGGTATGATCCGCGATGTGCTCATCAATGAGATCCCGCTTGTCTTCCGTAAAGAGATCTACGCCCTGGCCTGTGTCATCGGCGGCATCGTTTTCACATTGATGCATGCGGCAGGCCTGCACCGGATAGCCACGGAGCTCACCACCGCCGCAACGGTGATCCTGATCCGGATACTGGCGGTACGTTATCAGTGGCATCTCCCCATTCTCACGGGAGGGGAGCAGAAGAGCTGATTCACTCAGATTCTCTTCCAGCAGGCAGATCTTTTCATTGATTTCGTTATCTTTGCGGGATGATACAACGTTCAAACATGATAAGATGGATTTTTCTGGCAATCACCCTGATCTGTTCACCGCCGTCACTGTATGCCCAGTTTGAGGGTACATGGGGTGCAGGTGTTCATGCAGGATATGCTTCGGCTGCGGAACGTCCCGGTGCGGGAGTGCATCTGCACTATTACCGGACCAACAACCTGCGGTTTGCACCCTCCTTCACCCGTTACCTCGAAA
>CAZBFS010000295.1:0-2191 GCA_964491215.1 uncultured Proteiniphilum sp. | reverse complement strand
AAATTGGGTACGCACTCCATGATCCTGTTCATTGATATCTATCTGTTTTATGCTTAATCAAACTGCTTCAATTGCAAATGTATCGTTATATTTCTGGAATCGACTCTTTTTGGATGATGTTTTTCAGATCAGTCTGTTCGGGAAGCACCACCGCTTAGAGATCTGTAAACAGACTCTCCAGCAGCTCCCCGTCGGCCTCATATGGCTCGGTGATGTGATAATCGACTGCATGTGAAAGGTTGAAAGCTTGCAGGGTCTCCATGGCATGGCTGTTGCGTGCCCAGGCACGGCGTGCCACGCCGCCCATCACATCCCACAACATCGCGGAGCGAAGGATCTCATCCACCCGTTCGCTGCCGTCGAGCACCATGCCGAAGCCGCCGTTCACCGCCTTACCGATACCCACTCCACCGCCGTTGTGCAGGGCCACCAGGCTCATACCGCGGGCGGCATTACCGGCGAAGCACTGCACCGCCATGTCGGCCATCACATTGCTGCCGTCGCGAATGTTGGCTGTCTCCCGGAAGGGGGAGTCGGTGCCGCTCACATCGTGATGGTCACGCCCCAGCATCACGGGACCGATCTCGTTGTTGCGCACCATCTCGTTGAAGCGCAATGCGATTTTCAACCGTCCCTCGGCATCCTGGTAAAGGATGCGTGCCTGGCTGCCCACCACCAGCCGGTGTTTCTCCGCATCACGCATCCAAACCCAGTTGTCGCGGTCCTGCGGTCGGCGGTGCGGGTCGATGCAGGCCATTGCCGCGCGGTCTGTTTTCTTCAGATCTTCCGGCTTCCCGCTCAGGCAGACCCACCGGAAGGGACCATAGCCATAGTCGAACAGCTCGGGACCCATGATATCCTCCACGTAGGAGGGCCAGATGAATCCATCCTTCTCATCGATCCCGTTACGGGAGATCTCCTTCACCCCGGCATCGTAGACAGCCTTCATAAAGGAGTTGCCATAGTCGAAGAAATAGGTGCCCCGTTCCGTCAGCCGGGCAATAACCCGGAAGTGACGCTGCAGCGACCGGTCTACCAACTCCCTGAACTGCTCACGATCTTCATGCAGCAGGCGGGTGCGCTCTTCGAAGCTGATACCTGCAGGGCAGTAACCACCGCTGTAGGGCTCATGGCAGGAGGTCTGGTCACTCAGCAGATCGATCCCTATCTCCTGATCTGCCGCATGCTCCAGCAGCTCCACGATATTACCGTGATAGGCGATCGAGAGCGGCTCTTTGCGCTCCATCGCCTCCTCTGCCCAGTCGTACGCCTGTTGCCTGTCAGCGGTGACACGCTCCACCCATCCCTGTTGGCGGCGCGTCTCGATGCGTGAGCCATCCACCTCGGCGATGACCGACACCGCCCCGGCAATATCTGCCGCTTTGGGTTGGGCCCCGCTCATGCCTCCCAGGCCGGAGGAGACGAAGAGGCGTCCATGCAGGTCACCCTCCGGCGGGATGCCCAGCTTGAGCCGGCCCGCATTGAGCAGGGTGTTGAAGGTGCCATGGACGATGCCCTGGGGACCGATGTACATCCAGCCGCCGGCAGTCATCTGCCCATAGTTGGCCACCCCCAGTTGTGCCGCCACCTCCCAGTCGTCCTGGTTGTCGAACATGCCCACCATCATCGAGTTGGTGATGATCACCCGTGGCGCGTCAGGACGGGAGCGGAACAATCCCAGCGGGTGTCCGCTCTCCACCACCAGTGTCTGCTCCCGTGTCATCACCTCCAGATATTGCCTGATGAGGCGGTACTGCATCCAGTTCTGGCACACCTGACCCGTCTCGCCATAGGTGACCAGCTCGTAGGGGTAGAGCGCGATGTCGAAGCTGAGGTTGTTGTCGATCATCAGCTGAAACGCTTTTCCTTCCAGGCAGTTTCCCTTGTACTGATCCACCGGTTTCGCTTTCAGATCGCCCATGGGACGATAGCGATATCCATAGATACGTCCGCGGGTGCGCAGCTCCTCCAGGAACTCGGGTGCAAACGTGTCATGCAGGACGGGTGGAATATAACGCAACGCGTTCTGCAGTGCTGTTCGTGTCTGAGCTTTAGTGAGCCGGAATCCCCTGTCGGGTGCCCGACGAATCGAATCATCGAAGGCAGGAGAGGGTGGCAGCTGATCGGGAAGTGATATTTTCATATGATTAAAACTATTTATTTTCAAATGTATCATATGGAACTCGCTTTA
>CAZBFS010000294.1:1161-2192 GCA_964491215.1 uncultured Proteiniphilum sp. | reverse complement strand
GCTGTCAGCTCTGCGGCCATCCAGGCCGAATTTGTATTCACAATCTGCCCGATCAGCAGCTCATCACCAATGGTGATAATTTCAATCTTCATCTCTCACTTTCTTAAAACCAACTGCAAATTAAGGGATATTCTTTTGCAAACAGCCATCTTTTTCACCACAAAACGGAATTATTTTCCAAAAAAAGATATCTTTGAGCCATGAGAAACCCCTCTGTAACTGAACCGGCAAAAAAATTCGGCACTCCGGCGGTCTACTTCACCGCCATCGCCACACTCTTTGGTGCCATCCTCTTCCTGCGCTTCGGATATGCGGTGGGTACCGTGGGGCTATGGGGTGTATTCATCCTGATCATTGTGGGTAACATGGTGACCATTCCTACGGCACTGGCCATCTCGGAACTCGCTACCAACAAACGGGTGGAAGGAGGAGGTGAGTATTTCATCATCTCCCGCTCCTTCGGACTCAACATTGGCGGGACACTCGGAATCATGCTCTACCTCTCACAGACCATCAGCGTCGCTTTCTATGTGATCGCCTTCACCGAAGCATTCGATTTCTTCTTCCAATACATGTCGCTCGAGCATGGCATCGACCTGCCACGACAGGTGGTGAGCATCCCGGTGATGCTGTTCCTCTCGGCACTGGTGATCATCAAAGGGGCCAACATTGGGATGAAGGCACTCTACCTGGTGGTGGGACTGCTTATACTGGCGGTGATCCTTTTCTTTCTTGGCAAGCCGGTGCCCGGTGATCAGCAGAGTTACTTCGCCTCCAATGCCAAGCTGATGAACAGCAACCAGCTCTTCCTCGTCTTCGCCATCATCTTTCCCGCTTTTACCGGCATGACTGCCGGCGTCGGCCTATCGGGTGACCTGAAGAAGCCGGGCAAGTCGATCCCCTTCGGCACCATCGCCGGCACCCTCACCAGCTTCGTGATCTACTTCTTCATCGCCTGGAAGCTCTCAGTGTCGGCCTCCAGCGATCAGCTCTCTGCCAACCAGCTGATCATGGGTGATATCGCTCTCTTC
>CAZBFS010000294.1:0-1151 GCA_964491215.1 uncultured Proteiniphilum sp. | reverse complement strand
CGGCAGCATCATCGTTCCCTTGGGGCTGGCTGCCTCCACCTTCTCCTCGGCACTGGGTTCGGTGATGGTGGGACCCCGCACCCTCCAGGCTATTGCACTCGACAACTCCCTCCCGATACGATCGGCCAACCGCTGGATCAGCAAGATGCGCAGCAAGGATCATGAACCGGTGAACGCATCGGTGATCACCTGCACCATCGCATTGATCTTCGTGACCATCGGTGGGGTCGACGTGGTGGCACAGATCATCACCATGTTCTTCCTGGTCACCTATGGCACCCTCTGCCTCATCTCCTTTCTGAACCACTTCGGCTCGTCACCATCCTACCGTCCTTCGTTCCGCTCCAGGTGGTACATCTCACTGATCGGTTTTCTTGCGGCCGTATGGGTGATGTTCCAGATCAGCCTTCACTACACGCTGATCGCCTTCACCACCATGATACTGCTCTACCTCTACCTGGATAACTACCACAGCAACCGGCGTGGCTTCGCCGCCCTCTTTGCCAACAGCCTCTTCCAGATAAACCGCAACCTGCAGATCTACATCCAGAGGAAAAGTGGTAAAGCCTCCATCAAGGAGGAGTGGAGACCCAGTGCCATCTGTATCTCCCGCCACACCTTCCGGCGCAACAACGCGCTGAAGCTGCAGGATTGGATCTCCTACAAGTATGGGTTTGGCACCTACCTCCACCTGATTGATGGCTATTTCTCAAGGGAGACCAGCCTCCGCGCCGAAGAGGAGCTTCAACGGCTTATCAGCAACCAGGACACCTCCAGCCATGTATACATCGACACCATCATCTCACCCTCCACCACCTCCGCCTTCGCCCAGTCGGTACAGATACCGGGCATCTCGGGAATGGAGAACAACATGGTGATCTTTGAGTTTTCAAAGAGTGAGCCGGAAGATCTGCACGACATCATCGACAACTTCCGGATGGTGGCTGCCGGCGGCTTCGATGTCTGTATCCTAGCCTCCAGCAGCAAGGCGCTGATCTGCAGGAACGGCATACACATCTGGGTGAGAAGTTTCGACACCGAGAACAGCAACCTGATGATCCTGCTCGGTTTCATCATCCTGGGCCATCCCGACTGGAAGAAGGCCAATATCAAGCTTTTTAACATCTGTTCGGAAGAGGATGCCCCGCAGG
>CAZBFS010000293.1:0-2206 GCA_964491215.1 uncultured Proteiniphilum sp. | reverse complement strand
AACTCGCTTTTAATCATTTGCTTTGGTGATAATGATTATCATGCTCGTTTCATATTGTTTATTCTATTCCTCGAATAAGCAAATCAGAATTCAATTTCCAATGTTTCGATCTCGATGGCGATCTGTTTCAGGAAACGGGTTGCCTCGCCGCCGTCGAGTGATCGGTGGTCATAAGTGAGGCTCAGACCGATAAAAGGAACAAAAGCATAAACACCGTCACCCAGATCTTTCGGACGGGGGACAATTGTATTCACACCCAGGATGGCCGACTGCGGCAGGTTGATCACCGGTGTAAACATCTCCACACCGTAGCTACCCAGGTTTGACACCGTGAAGGAGCCGGCCTCGGGTGAGAGGATATCGGGATTGACACTCCCATTTCGGCATGCGGCGGCAATCTCCTTAAATTGTGCAGCCAGTCCTGTTACGGAGAGATCATCTGCGTTGCGCACAACCGGAACCATCAACCCTCTCTCTGTATCAACAGCAAGTCCCAGATGCACCTTGTTGAAATAACGTACGCTTTCACCCAGGAAATGGCTGTTCACGCTGGGAAATTTTTTCAGTGCTTTGATCACTGCAAAGCATACCATATCGTTCAATGTGACATTAACAGTAAGAGCTCCATCTTCCAGGGCTGCTTTTGCTTTTTTACGCAAATCGAGGATACGCCGGGCATCAGCACCCAGATGATGGGTAAGCTGTGCTGAATTCTGCAGGGAAGCATGCATGGAGCGGGCAATCAGCTTTCTGATATTGGATATCTTCCGCTCCTCGTAATCCTTGCCGTAGATCTGGTTGAGAGGTGCTGACAGATCGGAAGATCTGGCGGCTCCGGCCAGTCCGGTTCCCGCCGACTGGGGTTGTACCCCCTCCTGAGTAGCCAGCTTCTTTGCCAGAGGGGTCATCCGCGGACGCTCCTGCAATTGGGCCAGCACATCTCTTTCAATGACGCGTCCCTGAGGACCGGTGCCGGAGAGCCGGGTTGAATCAACAGCCTCCTTGTCAGCCAGATTCCTGGCGCGGGGAGAGATGAAATGTTCATCGCTCGCTGGTGATTGCTTATCTATGGCGGTTCTACTCACTTCGGCCACCACTCTCTCACCACCACTCTTTTCAGCCTTTTCGGAAATCGTTTCTACTTTATCTTCTTGATTATTCTTGTCACTGTCACCCAGCAACGAGGAGATATCCTCACCCGGGGCACCTATCACCATCATGTTCTCAAGCACAGGCACCTCGTCACCCTCATCGTACAAACAGGCCAGCACGACTCCATCGACAGGCGACTCCTCCTCGAACGAAGCTTTATCTGTTTCATAGGCAAACAGGACTTCACCTTTTTTTACGGAATCACCTGTTTTCTTTCTTAACTCGGTGATGATACAACTCTCTACTGATTGCCCCTGCTTGGGCATGATTATTACCTCTGCCATTCTATATTTATATGATTTAAGCGTTTCTCAAAAAGACAATTAAACAGCTTGTCGTTACAAAGATATCAAAAAATAGCGAGAGACTAGACTCCCCGGATATCCTTGCACCGACACTGTTGATCTGCCGACAAATGTATTCAAATAATGAGAACTCCTGTTGCAATAATTGATTTTTTAGCTGTGTTTTTTGACATAATTATTTGAGTCTGTTACCAATCCTCCTATCTTGCGATAACAAGATGCATTAATATCAAAAAGTACAGTTTTTAAATCATTTTTTTCATTGGGTTCTTTTTGATAAACCGTAGATTTGCAAAGATTCTTTAATACACCAATTATTTAACCTCTCATGAATGAAGGCAAAGTCATCTCATTTTTAGCAATCGATCTGGGTGCAAGCAGCGGTAGAGCAATTTTGGGAAATATTCAAAACGATCAGTTGTCAATGAAGGAGATCAGACGGTTTCCAAATCCGATCATTGAAGTAAACAACCGCCAATACTGGGATCTGTTCTTTTTGTACCAGCAGGTAATCGAATCATTGAAAGAGATCAGGCAAGAATCACAATCAGTCACATCCGTTGGAATCGACACCTGGGGGGTAGATTATGTCTGTTTCGCCAAAGACGGAGAACCGCTGCGGATGCCATACAGTTACAGGGACACCCGCACAACGGGAGCTCCTGAACGTTTTTTCGGCAAAATGGCGAAAAAGGATCTCTACCAAAAGACAGGCATCCAGATCATGAATTTCAATACGATCTTCCAAC
>CAZBFS010000292.1:0-2206 GCA_964491215.1 uncultured Proteiniphilum sp. | reverse complement strand
CCAGGTCACCGAAAGGTGCATGTACCGGTTTGCCGGTGATCAGATGGGGTATCTCCACGCAGTCACCCACGGCATAGATATCGGGATCGGAAGTCTGCATGTAGGAGTTGATCTTTATACCACCTCTCTCCCCGATCTCCAGGCCGGCTTCCCTCGCCAGCCTGGTGTTGGGAACCACACCGATGGCCAGCACTGCCAGGTCGCAAGGCAACTCGGTACCATCCTGCAGCTTCACCGCATTCAGCTTCCCGTTCTCGCCCAGGAAGGAGGCCACGCCGTTGCGAAGGATCACGTTGACCTTGCTCTGGACGTAAGTCTCCACGAGACGGGCCATCTGCTTGTCGAGGAAGGTAAGCAATTGCGGGAGCAGCTCCACCAGGGTGATCTCGATACCTGCCAGGTGGAGTGCCTCCACCGTCTCGATACCGATCAGGCCGCCGCCGATCACAACGGCTCTCTTGATCACACCCTCATCCTTGATCTTTCGCAGGTAGTCAGCATCGGCAATCGACTGAAGGGTGGTGATCCCCTCCAGCTCCACGCCCGCCACGGGAGGCCTGCGGGCAGTAGCGCCCGTAGCGATAACCAGCTTGTCGTAAGGTGCCGTGCCGCTCTCACCGCTGGTGAGATCGGTGTAGCTGATTTGCTTCCTCTCCCGGTCAATGCTGTTGACCTCGGTCAGCACCCTCGTGGTGATCTTCTTGGCATCCCAGAAGAATCGGGAGTCACGCACCACGCCCGCGGGTGAGCAGAGCAGCTGGCTGCGGTCGTCAAAGAAACCGCCCACGTAATAGGGGTAACCACAGGAGGCCATCGAGAGGTCGGAAGCCTTCTGGTAAACGGTGATCTCTGCATTTTCGTCCATGCGACGCGCCTTGGAGGCTGCCTTGGGTCCGGCGGCGGAGCCACCGACGACAATGATTCTCTTGTTTTTCATTGCAATCAAATACGTGTTAGAAGGTGGTTAATGTATGGTTATTTAGTTTCTGTTTGAATGGGAATCAGTTCTTCACTGTCAGGGATATCACAGTCGTTGCAACGATGGTGATTCTCCAGTCCGCCAACCAGCCTGAAGCACCGCCGGCAGCGGAACCACTCTTTGTCGAACTGCACGTTGCCCCCCTCGATGTTAATCATCTTACCCTCCACCAGTGCCTGGGCAATGGTACGTCTTGCCTTCTCATAGATTCGCGTGAGGGTAGGCCTGGAGACATTCATCACCACGGCAGCCTGGTCCTGCGTCATTCCCTTGTAATCCAGCAGTCGTATGGCTTCATACTCCTCAAAAAGCAGGGTGACCGATTGGAGCATCTTCCGCGGGATGCCAAAGGGTTTAAAGCCCTGCATCAGCGGCGGGTGTTCCACTTTCCGGTTCTGTTTGGGACGGGGCATAAGCTACAATAATGTTTTAAAATAATCAATGATCACTTTTCAAAGATAATCAAAATTATGAACGTATGATCAATAAGATGTGCAAAATATCAACAACTAATCCTCTAAATTCGGGAGAGAAACGAAAAGAATCAGCCGGTGAAGGGATCACCGGCTGATGTCATGATGGAGTAGCACGGCAGGGAATCGAACCCTGATCTAAAGTTTAGGAAACTTCTATTCTATCCATTGAACTACCGCGCCATACGGAACTGCAAAAATAGGCTTTTTTTGATTCCTGACAAAAGATTTGCGCCACTGCCTCCCACTTTCAACAAACAATTTCGCGAAAGAGCTGTTTAACATCTGTATTCATCACTTCAAAACATTGCTACAAAATGAACAAAATAGCCATACTTTACGGCAGCTCGGGCGGTAACGCCGAATCGGTCGCCAGGCAGGTGCAGGATCTCTTTGAAGGAGAGGCCGACCTGTTCAACGTTCGGGAGGTCTCCCTCGAGGAGATCAGGGAGTATCCCTACTATGTCATCGGCACCTCCACCACCGGTATCGGTGATCTGCAGGACGACTGGGAGGGTTTTCTCCCTTCCTTCGCCAGGCTGGATCTCTCCGGCAAGAAGATTGCCATCTTTGCACTGGGCGACAGTGCCTCCTACTCCACCAGCTTTGCTGAATCGATGAAGGTGGTCTACGACGAGATAGCCGACAGAACCACCATTGTGGGAGAGGTGCAGGACGAGGGGTATACCTACGACGACTCCATGGCGGTGATCGACGGGATGTTTGTGGGACTCCCCATCGATGAGGACAACGA
>CAZBFS010000291.1:0-2208 GCA_964491215.1 uncultured Proteiniphilum sp. | reverse complement strand
CCGGGCGGCATTATTGCGTTCATTACAAGCAAAGGAACGCTGGACAAGCGTAACCCTGCCGTCCGTAAGTACATAGCACAGCGCGCCGATTTAATTGGCGCGATACGGCTGTCCAACAACGCATTTGAACAACGCATTTGCCGCCAATGCCGGTACGCAGGTTACCTCGGATATCTTATTCCTGCAGAAACGTGACCGCCCCGTCGAAACCGATCCGGGGTGGGTGCACCTTTCCCAAACCGAGGACGGGATCCCCATCAACAGTTATTATGCTGCGAACCCCGACATGGTGCTGGGAACGATGACGTTCAACAACATGATGTACGGCAACCAGAGCGAAACAGCCTGTGTGCCGTTTGATGGTGCTGATCTGGCCGACCAGCTAAGAATCGCCATTGAAAATATCCATGCGGAGCTAACCGATTACGAACGAGATGATCTGGAGGAAGACGAAGCAGAGTCTATTCCGGCCGACCCTAACGTGCGCAATTTCAGTTTCGCTCTGCTGGATGGGCAGATCTATTACCGTGAAAACTCACGCATGAACAAGGTTGAGGTTTCCGTCACAGCAGCAAACCGGATACGGGGTATGATTGAGCTGCGCGACTGCACACGAAGGCTTATCGAATACCAGCTGAATAGTCACCAGGATGACGGAATACAGCGCGAACAGCAAAAGCTAAACGCATTATATGATAGTTTTGCGGCACAATACGGCCTGATCAACAGCCGTGCAAACGATATGGCCTTCTCAGACGACAGCGCTTATTGCCTGCTTTGCTCGCTTGAGGTTATTGACGAAAACGGCGAACTGGAGCGCAAGGCGGACATGTTCACCAAGCGCACCATCAAGCCGCATACGATTGTGACCTCGGTGGATACGGCCAGCGAAGCGCTCGCGGTATCTCTAGCAGAAAAAGCACGCGTTGATCTCCCGTACATGGCGAACTTGACAGGATTGTCTGAGGGACAGGTTGAAACAGAGCTCACAGGCATCATCTTTCGGGACTATGGCAACGTAGAACCTGATAATGTACCGCACACCTTTTTTGAGGCAGAGCGTTTTTCACTGGTCACGGCGGATGAATATCTGTCGGGCAATGTACGCCACAAGCTGAAACAGGTGCGCGAACTCATGAAAGTTTTGCCTGCTGATGAGGCAGAAAAAATGCAGTCAAACGTTACGACGCTGGAAGCCGTGCAGCCCCAAGACCTGACGGCAGGTGAAATCGATGTGCGGCTGGGCTCAACTTGGCTGCCGCCAGAAGACATTCAGCAGTTTGTTATTGAGTTTTTAAAACCAAGCTACTACGCTGAAAGTAGGATTAAAGTCCACTATTCTCCTTATACAGCATCATGGAATGTTGAGGGGAAAAAGGCTGATTACGATGGTGTGCTGGCCAATGTGACATACGGTACGAATCGCATCAACGCCTATCAGATTATCGAGCAGACGCTCAACCTCAAGGATGTCAGAATATTCGATAAAAAGATCGATGCGGACGGCAAAGAGACTCGTGTTCTGAACCGGAAGGAAACCACGATTGCGCAGCAGAAGCAGCAGCAAATTAAGGATGCGTTCCGCGAGTGGATATGGAAGGATCATAACCGGCGTAAACGGCTTGTCCAGCTTTATAACGAAAAGTTCAACAACATACGTCCACGCGAATACAACGGGAGTCATCTTAAGTTCTCCGGCATGAACCCGGAAATTACGCTGCGGCCCCATCAGGTCAACGCTATCGCTCATATTCTGTACGGTGGCAACACACTGCTCGGGCATGTTGTTGGTGCAGGTAAGACATTTGAGATGGTTGCCGCGGCAATGGAGAGCAAGCATCTCGGGCTGTGCAACAAGAGTTTGTTCGTTGTGCCAAATCACTTGACAGAACAGTGGGCCGCAGAGTTCCTACAGCTATACCCAAGCGCCAACATTTTGGTTGCGACCAGAAAGGACTTTGAAAAGCGCAACCGCAGGAAGTTCTGCGGCAGAATCGCCACCGGCGATTACGATGCGGTGATCATTGGCCACAGTCAGTTTGAGAAGATACCCATGTCCATAGAGCGGCAGAAGGCCACGCTGCAGGAACAGCTCGACGAGATTGTTATGGGGATTGCGGATGCCAAATCCGCTAAGGCAGAACGGTTTACGGTCAAGCAGCTTGAGAAGACGAAGAAGGCGGTTATGCTCAAGCTGAACAAGCTCAA
>CAZBFS010000290.1:0-2214 GCA_964491215.1 uncultured Proteiniphilum sp. | reverse complement strand
CCCGAGTTGGCCACGTAGATCTTGTTGTTTTTGATGGCGATCCCCTCCGGGTTCATCCCCACCGTTACCGATCCGTCGAAGGCCAGCGTGAGGGTATCGATGCGGGTGACCGTGTCGTCGAAGGATGTGACATAGACCTTTCCGCCATGGGCTGCAAGACGGCGCGGCTCTTTGCTCTGTCCCCCGACTCTCTTCATCTCTATACGTCGGAGCGATCTGCCGGTGGCAGCTTCCAGCACCTCGAGGGTTCCTGATATACTGACCGCGATATAGATCTTCGAGCCATATTGCAGCATATCATTTGCTACATCACCCAGTCCATCTTTGTTCACAAGATTGAAATAATCTTTGATGATCGTTTCCTCCTGCAGGTCGTAACGCGTCAGGGTGGCATTGTTCCCTTCCCTGCTTCCCTCGTTCAGGATCAGCAGCGCTTTACTATTATCGGGGAACTCTCCGCCGGGATTGTCGGTATCGGAACAGCCCCATAGCAACAGCGCTGTAAAAAGAATGATGTAGTGAAAAAGTCGATTTTTGTTCATTGCATTAAAAAATTTAAAAGTGAATGGATAATGTCAACCTGTAAGAACGACCCGGCATGGGGTAGTTGCGCACGATCTCATAGTTCCTGCCGGTGAGATTGAGTGCCTCACCCGCCAGCAGGAGCCTCCCCAGAGGAGTGGAAAACGATCTCTGGAGCGAGATGCTGTGATCGGCATACCCCTGCATGCGATAGGCCGCATCGTTGTAACCGTTGCTGAAGCGCTCACCCGACCAGATAAAGGAGTAGGATAGCTGCAGCTGTTTTAACTCTAGTGCCGCACGGGCAGACCCCGAGTGACGGGGTGTGTAGGGCAGCTGGTGGCCGTAGTTCACCTGCTGCGGATCGGTGCGGTCGGATGCTATCTGCCAGGTGTAGCTGACGCCGGCACGAATCATCATTCTGTCTGTCAGCGCCGTAACACTCTCCATTGAGAGGTCGGCACCGTTGATGATTACCTTACCCACATTGATCATGGCCCACTGGTGCAGGTTGCCGGTAGGGTAGGCTACGATCTTGTTATCCACCCGGTTGTGATAGGCGTCGGCCATGAATGTAAACTGCTGCAAAAGCGCACCATTGGTAGTGCCGAAGGTGAGTCCGATGTTGAACTGCTCCGCATCTTCCGGCAGCAAGTTGCGCACCCCCACCTGCGGGTAGTAGAGGTCGTTGAAGGTGGGCAGCCGGAAGCTCTTCTTATAGAAGGCCCGCAGACGCAGTTCATGAGCGTAGAGGGGCTTGAAGGATGCACTCAGGTAGGGTGAGAGGCGGTTGCAGTTGGTGGCGGCCACCCCGTTCTCCGTCGACTCGAAGGTCTGCGTACGGAGTAGGCTGGCGGTGGCCAGCAACCGTTCACTGACCCATTTGGCGGCGATCACCGCGTGGGTGGTGAGGCGGGTGGGGGTGGTGAACCCCTGACGGTTGCCATGCATGGTGGCCGATATCAGGTCACTTGAGGCTGAGAAGGAGAGGTTGGGAAAAGCACGGTAGAGTGCCGACAGAGAGCCGTAACGCTCAAATTGCGTGAAGATATCCTCAACTTTTCCCGATGCACCCAGGTAGGTGGGATCGAGATAGCGCAGGTAACCCTGCTGAAACTTGCCATTGGCTTGTAGCTCCCACTTGCGAGAGAGGGCATGTTCAAAATGGCCCTGCAGGAAGAAGCTCCGGTCCCACAAACGCTGACCGGCATCATGGAGGGTGTTGTGGTAGATGGTGGCACCCGGCAGGCCCCGTTCCGAGCTGTAATAATAGAGACGAAGACCGCCCCGGCTGCTGGCTGAGAATTTCGCATGCAGCGATGACTCCAGGCGCATGTTCTCCACATCGCCATTGATTCGACGCTCCCAGGAGGTGCTGTCGCCGGCTGAGGAACCGTAACGTAGCAGGTAGGGGTAATCGCCGCGCGAGCTCATCCACTCACCGTTGATGGAGGCACTTACCTTTTCTGAGAGACGGCTGTTGATCAGTAGGGAGGGATTGAACAGTCCGAAGGAACCACCCCGAAGGGTTGCTTTTCCGTTCACCCTTTTGTTGTCGGCAAATCGGGGAGCAGCGGTGGTGATCTCCAGTGCCGAGGTAGCGGCGAAGGTACGCGCAGGACGGAAGATACGATCATCCTGTCCGTTGTGGAGCGTGAGCCGCTCCACGTTGTCGAGTGAAAAGCGACCGAT
>CAZBFS010000289.1:0-2220 GCA_964491215.1 uncultured Proteiniphilum sp. | reverse complement strand
TGATAATCATTATCACCCCGGTAAATGATTAAAGCGAGTTCCATATGATACATTTAAAAGTCAATAGTTTTAATCATATGAAATACAGAATTGAAAAAGATACCCTGGGTGAGGTGCAGGTGCCGGCCGACAAGCTCTGGGGTGCACAGACTGAACGTTCGCGCAACAACTTCCGCATCGGTGCGCCGGCATCGATGCCGCCGGAGATCATCCGCGGATTTGCCTACCTGAAGAAGGGAGCCGCCTATGCCAACCATGAGTTGGGGGTGCTCACCAGGGAGAAGCGCGACCTGATCGCAAGGGTGTGCGATGAGATCCTGGAGGGGCAGCACGACGAGCAGTTCCCGCTGGTGATCTGGCAGACCGGATCGGGCACCCAGAGCAACATGAACGTGAACGAGGTGATTGCCAACCGCGCCCATCAGCTGGCGGGCATGAGGGTAGGTGAGGGAGAGAAGACGCTGCAGCCCAACGATGAGGTGAACAGGTCACAGTCCTCCAACGATACCTTCCCCACAGCGATGCACATCGCCGGGTACAGGATGATCACCCAAGTGACTCTTCCGGGATTGCGCCGCCTGCAGCAGACACTGGCAGCCAAGGCTGAGGAGCTGGCGGAGGTGGTGAAGATCGGGCGTACCCACCTGATGGATGCCACACCACTCACCCTGGGGCAGGAGTTCAGCGGTTACGCCGCACAGCTCGACTACGGCATCAGGGCCGTTGAGCATACCCTGCCACACCTCTCCGAGCTGGCGCTGGGTGGCACGGCTGTCGGTACGGGATTGAACAGCCCGCGTGGTTACGATGAGGCGGCTGCCCGTTACATCGCCGCCTTCACCGGGCTGCCTTTCGTCACGGCTCCCAACAAGTTCGAAGCGCTGGCCGCCCACGATGCACTGGTGGAGACACACGGGGCGATGAAGCAGGTGGCGGTATCGCTCAACAAGATCGCCAACGACATCCGCCTGCTGGCTTCCGGACCACGCAGCGGCATCGGTGAGATCATCATACCCGCCAACGAGCCGGGCTCCTCCATCATGCCGGGAAAGGTGAACCCCACCCAGGCGGAGGCCCTCACCATGGTCTGCGCGCGGGTGATCGGCAACGACACAGCCATCGCTGTGGGTGGTATGCAGGGCCATTTCGAGCTGAATGTCTTCAAGCCCATGATGGCTGCCGCCTTCCTGGAGAGTGCCCGCCTGCTGGGTGATGCAGCCCTCTCGTTCGAGCAGCACTGCGCCGCCGGCATCGAGCCCAACCTGCCGCGCATCAGGGAGCTGTTGAACAACTCGCTGATGCTGGTCACGGCGCTCAACCCCCACATCGGCTACTACAAGGCGGCCGAGATTGCCAACGCGGCGCATCACAACGGCACCACGCTGAAGGAGGAAGCTCTGCGGCTGGGCTATGTGACTGCTGAGGAGTTCGACCGCTGGGTGCGACCCGACGAGATGACCCATCCGCGGGAGTAGTTCAGGGGCCGCGCAGTGAGAAAGGGTTGCACGGTCGCAATCGGCGGCACGCTGAAATTATAAATTGTTGACAATGTTTGCCTCTCTCCCGTTTTCGGGAGCCGTTTTTTCTTTGTATTTTTGTCTCTTTATGCAAAAACCCAAACCATAAACAGATAAAACAGAAGCATTTCATCTATGGCAACAAAACCATTCAGGTATCAGGAGTCTTTCCCCCTGTCGGAAGACAAGACGGAGTATTACCGGCTCACCAGTGAGCATGTAACGGTTTCACAATTTGAAGGCAAAGAGATCCTTAAGGTGTCGCCCGAGGGGCTGACGCAGATGGCACAGGCTGCTTTCCGCGATGTGCAGTTCCTGCTGCGGCCCGATCATCAGGAGCAGGTGGCTCAGATCCTCTCCGACCCGGAGGCGAGCGAGAACGACAAGTATGTGGCGCTCACCTTCCTGCGCAACGCCGAGATATCGGCCATGGGGATCCTCCCCTTCTGCCAGGATACCGGCACCGCCATCATCATGGGCAAGAAGGGACAGCGTGTCTGGACCGACGGCAACGACGAGGAGGCGCTCTCACGCGGTGTCTACAACACCTACGTGAACGAGAACCTGCGCTACTCGCAGAACGCACCGCTCAACATGTACGACGAGGTGAACACCGGTACCAACCTGCCGGCGCAGATCGACCTCTACGCCACCGAAGGCGATGAGTACAAGTTCCTCTGCATCGCCAAGGGAGGCGGCTCGG
>CAZBFS010000288.1:0-2227 GCA_964491215.1 uncultured Proteiniphilum sp. | reverse complement strand
ACGAGCTGCAACCCAAACTCACCATCATCATCAAGGACATCAACTCACTGGTGGAACACATCAAGTTCAGCTTCGACCGCCTTGACTACCTGCAGGACACCTTCCTGGGGTACGTGAACATCGAACAGAACAAGATCATCAAGATCTTCACCATCGTATCGGTGATCTTCATGCCGCCAACGCTCATCGCCAGCATCTACGGGATGAACTTCGACATCATGCCGGAGCTGCATACGAAATGGGGATACCCGATTGCACTCTTACTAATGGCGCTCTCCTCGCTCTTCATCCTCTACTATTTCAAGAAACGAAAGTGGCTCTGAGCGGGATGGATTCTACTCAAGCATGTAATGCATCGCCGGCACCTTCTCCGGGAAGAGGGCAGCGATAGGCCCGCCACGTTCACTGGCATGATAACCCATGAGGTGCTGTGCCAGGGCAGCAATATCGAGATGCAGAGCCGGATCAACCTGCTCCTCCCCCTTACGGACTTTCCCGCCTGAAACGCTGTAACAACCGCTGTTCGCCGGTATCACTTCATCATCAACAATCAGTGTGAAGCCTGCATCTCTGCTTCCGGCGGCATAGAGCTGTAACAGCCGTTCAGCATCAATAATGCGTGACATGCCAATCAGGTTCTTTTTGGGAGGGAAGTCGTAGAGCGATGCCTCCTCCACCATGGCAAGAAAGTCATCGAACGATTTCTGCAGGGTCATGTCCCGTCCGCGAAAATGGGCGTCGAATGCGAGGTAGGCAGCATGAAGGTCGCCCGGGTGGGCATCGAGCACCGTTTTGAGCGACGGCAGCGGCTCATTGCCTGCATCGAAGGTCTGTGCGAAGCCAACCTTCGCATAAAAACTGAGCAGCCACTCCTCCTGCGGCACCAGCAGCATCAGCGGGACATCCCTCTCCCTGGCCACTTCAAAGCTGCGCAACAAAAGCCGGTTTGCGAACTTCTTCTTACGTGCCTCCGGCAAGGTGCAGACCCCCGAGAGGTAAAGCAGCGGGACCTCACGACCATGGAAGGTGAAGCTGTAGGGCAGCATCTGGAGCGAGGCAACCGCCTTACCCCCGTCAAAATATATCAGTGTTTGTTCGTCGTGGTACTTGTGGCGGAAGTAGAGATCCATGTAGTCGTCCGGGTCGCCAAAACAGGTTTTCCACATGGCCCGCACCGCGTCACGGCTCTGTTCATCGGCAAAGCGTATCATAATCAGTGATTCTTGAGACGTGCATTAAACTTCTCCAGCAGGATGTCGGGCTGATAGGAGAGCTTCGCCTTGCGCAGGTTCTCAATTCCCATATCCTCCTCCCGGTTGATATAGGTATAACCTTCGGTCTCATGCTCCGCGAACTGCTGGTTGATGATCGTGTAGGCACCGTGGATGGTGGTGAATGCCTTCTCCACGTGCACGATGATGGTATCCTCCGTGAGTGGCTCACCGATGGTGAAGGCGGCGATCTTATTGTCTACGCAGATTAACCCGCCCCGCAGCTCCAGCTCCTCGAAGTGATCGAGCATCAGCGTGGTGGCGTGATCGTCGTACATCAGCGAGGGATCCTTCTCCTCCCTGTTCATCTCCATCCAGTCGTCGAGCATCGCCTTACACTCCTTCACGATTTCCGGGTGACCTGTCAGTGACTTGTATTTCCAGTCGTTCTCGCGCATGAAGCGGTTTATATGGTTGCGCTTGCTCTGCAGCTTCTTACCCTTGAGGTGGATCAGCTTATCGCTAGTGTAGATATAGTCTGATACCGATCGGTTCAGCTTGTAGTCGAACAGACCCGGCATGACTGCCTCAATCTCATCGCTCATCTCACGGGTGAGACCACGCATCTGGAAAAGGGTGTCAAACTGCTTATGGTCCTCCAGGATTGCCTGAACACCCTCCCTGATATCACCCTCACCAATCGGCTTGAGGTAGGAATTGCGGCCGTTGTTATCGCGAAAGCGAATGAAGAGCCATCCATTCTCCACGGCAAACCGGGTGTCGAACTTGGAGCCCCAGCAGTAGAGGTTGGTGAAACAGAGGTCTGAAGCCCTGTAGTTCTGTTTGTTGAGATATCTATTGATCAGATCCCTGTCATGCAGGGATATCGGTTTAAATGTAAGCATAAATGGACTGTAACTTGATCTACGTACTGAGGTGAACAAACTCTGTTCGGAAAAGTTTAATCGAGTAGGTAGGGGGATTACTCCCCCGCCCTCTCACACCACCGTGCATGC
>CAZBFS010000287.1:0-2228 GCA_964491215.1 uncultured Proteiniphilum sp. | reverse complement strand
ACCACCGGCCAAAAGGCCGATGTCGCAGACCATGTTCCACTTCTTCACACTGGTGTTGATCCTGGTGGCTGCCAACTGGGGTGCACCCGCATCAGGTGACACGACAAGTGTATGGTTCTATCTTTTCAGCTACAAATGGCATATCACCGGCTTCCTGGGGTTGATACTGGCCTATTCACTGATAAAGGTATTAAAGATTAAGTGGCAATGGGTATTGCTGGGTGTGGTTGCGACAGCCCTATCGGCACTTCTTGCCAACCATTTTATCTCCAACGCAAAACTGGTGCCAATGGTGCCGATGGTGGTGGGCATCGCTTCCCTCTCGCTCGCGACCCTCTTCGACCGGAACGACGAGGAGAACAGGGAGTGGACCCTCTCGGCATGGGGCTTCGCCAAGCAGATCATGCCGCTGCTGGCCATCGGCGTGGTGACCGCCGGCTTCCTGCTGGGGTCGACACACGACAACGTGGCCATACCCGGTGTAGTGCCCAACGAGTGGATCGAGTGGGCAGTAGGTGGAAACTCGTTATTCTCCAACTTCTTCGCCAGCTTCACCGGGGCTTTCATGTATTTTGCCACGCTCACCGAAGTGCCGATCATCCAGGGGCTGTTGTCCAGTGGTATGGGTAAAGGTCCCGCACTGGCACTGCTGCTCGCCGGTCCCTCGCTCTCCCTGCCCAACATGCTGGTGATCCGCGGGGTGATGGGAACGAAGAAGACGCTCGTTTATGTGCTGCTGGTGATGATAATGGCCACCTTCACCGGACTGGTTTATGGCACCTTCTTTTAATAAAACGTGGGCAACACGTTTCAATTGCAAATGATAACATTTTAAAAAACAATTAATTAAGATCAAGATGAAGATACTGATTTTATGCACCGGCAACAGCTGCCGCAGTCAGATGGCACACGCCTTTCTGCAATCGTTCGATACAAACATGGAGGTTCGCTCCGCAGGCACCAACCCCGCACAGGAGGTCCACCCCCTTGCCGTGAAGGTGATGGGGGAGGCTGGTCTTGACATCAGCAGCCATCGTCCCACCCTGGTGGATGACTATATTAACGAAGCGTGGGACTATGTGATCACCGTCTGTGGTGATGCCAACGAGAACTGCCCCGTTTTTATCGGGAAGGTGAAGAAGCGTCTCCATATCGGTTTCGAAGACCCGGCTAAGATTACCGGCAGCAATGAATTTGTAATAAGCGAGTTCCGCCGCATCAGAGATGAGATCAAGGAAGGTTTCACCCAATTCTATCAGACGGAGATCCAATGAAACAGAAAAATCAAGGCATCAGCTTTTTTGAACGAACGCTCACCCTATGGGTGGCTGTCTGTATTGTGGCGGGCATACTGATAGGTCTCTATATCCCATCCGTGCCTGCCACACTGCATCAATTCGAGTATGCCAATGTATCCATCCCGGTAGCCATCCTGATCTGGCTGATGATCTTCCCCATGATGCTGAAGGTAGATTTCAACAGCGTGAAAAATGTGGGCAGCAAGCCGAAAGGCATCCTGATCACCGGGGTGACCAACTGGCTGATCAAGCCGTTTACCATGTTTGGCATCGCCTGGTTCTTCTTTTTCGTGCTGTTCAAGTCGCTCATCCCCGCTGATCTGGCCGACCAGTACCTTGCCGGTGCGGTGCTGCTGGGTGCCGCACCCTGTACCGCCATGGTGTTCGTCTGGAGCCACCTGACAAAAGGTGATGCTGCCTACACCCTGGTGCAGGTGGCGTTAAACGACCTGATCATCCTGGTGGCTTTTGTCCCTATCGTGGGGTTGCTGCTCGGCATAGGAGGGATTGCCATCCCCTGGGATACGCTCTTCCTCTCGGTGGTGCTCTTCGTGGTGGTGCCGCTGCTGGCTGCCATGCTCACCCGCATCTACGTGGTAAAAAGGCGGGGGATCGACTACTTTAACCATGTTTTTATCAAGAAATTCAACAACATCACCGTGGGGGGATTGCTGCTTACCCTGATCATCCTTTTCTCGTTCCAGGGTGACACCATCCTGCAAAATCCGCTCCATATCCTGCTGATCGCCATCCCGCTGATCATCCAGACAGTGCTGATCTTCTTCGTTGCCTACGGATGGGCAAAGGCGTGGAAGCTGCCACACGACGTGGCCGCGCCGGCGGGCATGATCGGTGCCAGCAACTTCTTCGAGCTGGCGGTGGCGGTGGCCATCTCGCTCTTCGGACTGGAGTCGGGTGCCGCGCTGGCCA